>JAJZNX010000145.1 GCA_021852275.1 Planctomycetota bacterium
TTTAAGATCGCGTGGAGTTTTTGCACACCCGTATAAAACACGGGTTGTGCAAAAAGTCGCCCCGCAATCGCGAATTCCGGAGAATTCAACCATTCACGCCTCTGAAAAATGGCAAAAGTCGAGCTAATGATTCTCACGTAACATCAACTTCATGACTTCCAGAGCCACGCGTTCGCCGGCGGGTTTGGCCTGAGAATATGCCGCCAGGGGATTTACCAGGCGTGCTAAATCCACAGTCATTTGCGCCCGTCGATCGGCGTCTTGCGCCAGTTCAATGGCTTGACGGGCAATTTTTTCCGGAGAGCCGTAAAAAGGCATGAATTCCGGAACCAGCAGTCGATCCGCCAGAATGTTCACCAGGCACATGTATTTGGTGTTGATCAAAAACCGCCCGGCCAACTGCCATTTCCACCGGGCCAGGGCATAAACGATGATCATGGGCTTGTGGTACTTGGCTATCTGCAGGGAGACTGTACCACTGACCGCCAGTACCATATCCGCCCAGCGCAGCACCTCGTCGGCCCGATGAGTGCGCACATCCACCCGCAGATGCGTGCGCTGCAGATAACGCTGCATTTGCAGCGCCCGATTGTCATCGGCGGCGGCAGCGGCAAATACGCACGTATTGACCCGGCCCTTGAGCGCGGCTGCCACATCCAGCAGTACCGGCATGTTCATCTGAATTTCGGCCCGGCGTGAGCCGGGCAAAAGTGCCACGCGCATGGCCCCCGTCGGCAGAGGTGGCGTGAGCCGTGTCGGATCGGTCTCTGGAGCATCTACAGCCGTATCGAAAAGTGGATGTCCTACAAAGACCGCATGCAGGCCCTGGTGGGCAAAATAAGCCGGCTCAAACGGCAAAATGCAGCACAGCGTATCCACCACGCGGGCCAGTTCTCGTGTACGCCATGGTGCCCACGCCCAATGTTGAGGCGCAACATAATAGCAGACCGGCAAGTGCAAAGTGCGGGCTATTCGGGCAATGCGCACATTCAGCGCCGGCGAATCAATGGGGATTACTACTGCGGGGCGAATGGCGGAAAGTTCGCTTTTCACGGTCCGCAAAAGTTTGATCCAATAGTGTATCTGCCCCAATGATCCAAAGAGCATCGTGGCGTGATGGGTGGGGTTAGCCAGCAGGCGACAACCGGCGGCCGCCATTTTATCGCCGCCGATGCCAAAAAAACGAGCTTCCGGGATTTGCCGGCGCAATTGGCTGATCAAGCCCGCACCTAAAATATCGCCGCTGTGTTCCGCCGCGGAAAGAAAAAAAGTGGGGACAGTAATAACAGGCTCCTGGCGAAGTAGACCGACATAGCCAACCGGCTTAACGCCATAATTTTAATCCCTCCCCTCCCACAAGTCGCGTCAACCCTGGGTAGCCTACAATTATGAAGGCATCGGTTGGCCATGGTCCGCCACGCGGGTCCTGACGCCGGCGTGGCAAGCGCCCTGCGGCGGCGACCATCGGATCTTGCTGCCGTCGGCTGCGGCCCAAAGACGCTCTTTGATTCGGTTGAAGCCCGGATTCTAGCAGGCTCAAGTGGATACCCAGTTATGGCCGATAAATGGAGTTAGCGAGACCTTATTGGTTCGAACCGACAATAACGATTGTATTATTGGACGTTCGACTAAGCGGTAAAATGGCATGGCGGACTCTTGTGAAATATTATCGCATTTTTGTAAACTTTTGACCCTGCCAAGCTCGATAATCCTGTGTGCGGTAATTTCTTGATCCTTGGAGTAGCGCGGTGAGCACAACAACGTTAACCCAAGCCGAACGAAAGCAAATTGTCTCCATCCTCAGTGAACTCAAGGATGACGGGGCAACTTTTGGGCGGCGACATCGCCGGCGGCCGGTTCGTCAATACATGTGGATCAAACGGCTGCCACGGCCCGACTACTCCAAAGCGGCCGCGTTTAAAATTCGCAGTGAGGATGTTTCGCTCAAAGGCTTGGGGTTTGTAACCCGTCGACAGTTGGCCCAGGGGGAACTGGTGGTTGCCCCGTTGCAGTTCCGCGAAGGCGGCGGCATGTTGGTGCTGTGCAGGATTTGCTTCTGCCGCAACATCGGCGACGACGGTTTCCGTGCCGGGGCGGAATTTGTTGAAACCCTCCCGGACCCCAATTGCAAAGAGCGCATCCCCCAGAAATGGCTCAAACTCGCCTGGACCGCCCTGCCCAATAATTAAGTTCCCATGGTAGCTCCCCTGGTAACTCTCCAATATCCCAGGTCAGTTGACGTTGGTTCCCGCCGCAGAGTCCAGCACCCCGGATTATGACGCGGCCGTGCAAATTTTACATGTTTATTGGAATAGGTCGGGAAGTCTGACCTGGACACGTCCGCCGGCCATCATCAGGACCCGCAAAATCCGATATCCCGCCGGTACTGCATTCCCGGAAAATGAATCTGTTGAATCGCGGAATACACGGTTTTACGCGCTGCGGCAAGATTTTCGCCAAGCGCACATACTCCCAGCACACGGCCACCGCTGGTAACCAGTTGCCCTTCTTTCATGGCAGTTCCACTGTGAAATATCCGCACATCCGGCAGCCGGGCAGCCGCGCTTAGTCCGCTGATAGCAACGCCCTTGACCACCTGTTCATCAGGTTTCCAGCCATAGCCTTCACTGGCCAACACCACGCAAACGGCGGGACGCGGATCCCAATCTATGGTGATGGTATCGAGTTTGCGATCCAGACAGGCCAGCATCACCTCCACCAGATCGCTGCGTAGACGCATCAACAGTGGCTGAGTTTCAGGATCGCCAAAGCGGCAATTAAATTCCAGCGTCTTAGGTCCACCGGCGGTGAGCATTAAACCTGTATACAACACACCGCGGTAATCAATCTCGTGGCGATGGAGAATGTCCAGCAGCGGCACAAGGATTTCGCGCTCAACTTTGGCCAGCACATCATCAGTCAGCAGCGGTGAAGGGCTAAATGCACCCATCCCACCGGTATTTGGGCCGGTATCGCCGTCGCCGATGCGTTTATGATCCTGTGCCGCTTCCATGATGTAGGCATGGTGGCCGTCAATAAACGCCAGCAATGACACTTCCGGACCTTCCAGGCGTTCTTCAATAACCACGGTATTGCCGGCAGAGCCGAAGATTTTTTTCTCCATGATATTGCGCACTGCATCCAGAGCTTCCACCGGATCGCGGCACACCACCACGCCCTTGCCGCGGGCCAGACCGGCCGCTTTTACCACCAGCGGCTCGTTGCGACTCTCAACAAAGGCCATGGCATCCTGCAGACGGCTGAAGGATTTGCCTTCCGCAGCGGGAATCCCGGCTTCGCGCATCATTTTTTTGGAAAATGCTTTATCCGCCTCCAGTGTAGCTCCAGCTTTGGAAGGCCCAAAGGCCCGAATTTTTTTTTCGGCCAAGGCGTCTACCAGACCCAGCGCCAGCGGATCTTCCGGACCCACGGCCACCAGATCAATCTCATTGTTGACGGCAAATGCCGTGATGGCGGAAATATCATCCGATTTGATCGGCACCAGCTCGCCCAGATCAGCCATGCCTGGATTGCCCGGCGAAATGAACAACCGAGTACATAAAGGGCTGGATTTTATTTTCCAGGCCATCGCATGTTCGCGACCGCCGGAACCAATAAGAAAAATTTTCATAATATCCTGGCGTGTGGTTGGGCCGCGGTGCGGCGGTTATTTTTTGACCATTCCGGACGCGCGAGCGTATTCAAACACGCCGCCCGCTTCAATGATAGGAGCCACATCACCCAGGGGTTTAAGCACATGTGTGCGGTGGCGCGTAATGTTGGTAAGCACAGATTTCGCCAGGTCCACGATCATTTCATCGCCGGTATGAATCTGGTCCACAAGACGTTCGGTGGCTTCACAAGGCACCAGGTAGCCGCCGTTGACGCAGTTGCGGAAGAAAATACGGGCATAAAATTCCGCCACCACCACGCGGACGCCGGCTTCGGCAATGGCCAGCGGTGCATGTTCCCGCGAACTGCCGCAGCCAAAGTTTTTGCCTCCGATGACAATATTGTATTCGCTTTTGAATTCGTTGGGTTTTACAAAACGCAAATTTCCATCGGGCAGGCCGCTTTGCCCCGCCGGCACACCATCCATGGCATACATGCCAAAATACTTGCGTTCCGCCGGGTCCGATGGATTGTAACTTAAGAATTTGGCCGGGATGATCTGATCAGTATCGATATTATCGCCAAGTACGAAAGCCTTTCCGCGAATAATATTGTTCATTGCAAGATTCCTTGAAGAAAGCAGTGCTTAAAATTGCCGTTCCGCAACCGGTGCCCGAAGGCCTGATTGACCGCCGCAATCAGCGGGGCACCAACCATTGTACCTTTCCGGCAGGTGGGCCACTGTGAATTCTAGGCCAATCGCAGCCGCGCGACAAGCGGCTGGCGCGATGAACCCGGCAGTGATCCTGTCGGCAGCACTGTCTTGCAGAGTTGTCGACCAGGCCAAAATTGTATTCTCGCGGCAGTCGTTCGCGCAGATGACGGAACAGGCCTGTGCGTATAAGATGGCCCGGCTTAGAAATGGGGCTGCATGACCGCACGACACGCAAAAACAGATTCCGCATGGCTTGATATCGGCTATGGCGATTCCTATTTCGACCGTACCCATCGTCCCCTGCAATGTTTGCTTGTGATATTGCCGCTGCTGGCCATTTACCAGATCGGCATCATGTTGCATCCGTGGACGCCCGGACATGGCGACACCCCCAATGTGATTGCGTTTGCCAAAATGCTGGAACTGGCCCAGAAACTTTTCGGTCATATTGGCCATTATATGCCGCTGGCTCTGGTAGTTGCGTGCCTGCTGGGGGCACACTTTTTTCGTAAGGACAAATGGACGCTGGAACCTAAGCTGTGGCTGGCCATGTATGCCGAAAGCATCCTCTGGGCCATTCCCATTTTAATTTTCGGATTGCTGGCTTCTTCCGGCGCCCCGCTGGCTGGACTGCAATCCAAGGCTGTAGCCATGTCCTCTTTCCCATGGCAAACACAGGTGGTGCTGGCGGTGGGAGCCGGCGTTTATGAGGAACTGGTTTTCCGCCTGATACTGATTGCCGCCCTTGATTTTCTCCTGTTGGATTTATTGGGTTGGTCCAAAGCTCTGGCGATTCCCGTGATTATTCTGACCAGCGCGGTGCTGTTTTCGCTTTACCATTATCTTGGTGCGGAGCAGCCGAGCTGGGGTACCTTTATCTTCCGTACGCTGGCCGGCGTTTATCTGGCCGCCATTTACATTTTTCGCGGTTTTGGCATAGATGTGTGTACCCACACGGCCTACGACTTAATGGCAGTGGGACTGGGCCTTGTTAGCGCCCACCATTAGAAGCCTCTGCTAATGCCGGCGCAGATCAAGAACCTGGCAAAACGTCGGCCCCTGCTGAACAGGAAGGATTTGCACGTGCCATGTTTTCCGGCCGGCAATTCGCCATGGCCCTTGTCGGGCTACTTTGGCCAGCAGCAACGACGGCGAAAGGTGGGCGTTAAAATTCAACACCACGCGACGATTGCCCGGAGAGCCTGCCCAGCCCGTTGTCTGCCCGCCATTCCAGATGATATGCCGGCCATACCAGCGCAAATACAACTGAAAATTCACCGGCACCATTTTCATCGGTTGCAGCACCACCAGTCCTCCGGAATCTGCGGCTTGCCGGACAACGTGAGCCACAATGCTGCGGGCTTTTTCGTCGGCGGGGGTTTTGTAGGGGTGCAAAATATCCCGCAGCGCTCCAATAATGGCCACGGTCAGAAGCAAACCTCCGGCAATGTGCGTTGCCAGGCGATGCTGCGATTCAAGCAGCAGAAATTTTTCCACCAGCCAGGCAATTCCGGCCCCGGCCAGCAGACAAATAACGGGGGCCAGATGCTGGCCCACGCGGGCACTGCCGCCATAGGGATAGCGGCGCAGGATGGCTGCAATAAAGGTAAGAACAAAGGGCGTCAGCAGCAGCACCAGTAACTTTCGGCGATAACGGATAAACACCGCCAACCCGATTAAAAACACCAGTAAGGTGGCGGTGCTGCCGCCCCGCTTGCCGCCCACCGGATAGGCAAAGAGGTTACCGGTATGAATGCGGATCAGCCAGATCACAAAATGCAGTGGATTGCCGGGTGGAAATGAATGATGCCAATACGCACGCATGGTCGCACCGGTACGATGGTATTGACCCGCCGCGGCCAGCTTCAGCACCAGCAGGAAACCTCCCACCGTGGTTACGGCCAGCAGAAAGCCGGCCATAAAATTGGTCCAGCGGCGGTTTTTCAGCAATTCCACCGCAACTGCCGCGCACAAGCCGCCTGCTACAAACACGCTCGGATAGGAGAATCCAAGAAGTAATGGCGTAATGATTGCGGCTATCCAAAGATAGCGTGTACGCTGCGGTTGTAAGATCCAGGCGGTGCCCAGAAAATACAAGACAAGTGCCGTGAGTTCATCAAATGCGTAAGGTTTGACTTCCACACAATGCCGAACGGGGTAATAGCCCAACGCGAAAAAACCCACCGCAACAAGAGTACCCAGCGGACTCAAAAGCATCCGGCTCCAGCGCCAGAAAATAAAGCACGAGGCCATGCCCGCCAGCAGCGGTCCAATCCGCAATATGTACTCTGAATTCCCCAGGCCATGCTGCATCAGCCATTCGCCGAGCAAAAACAACGGTGGAGCCACCTGTCCGAAACCCAGCGGGCGCAGCATCTGGCCCAGGCTCCGGTCCATAATGTTTAAGTCCAGCATGGCCTCATCCCCCCATATGGGCATCTTGAGGGCAAAACGGATGAGCCTCCACGCCACCGCCGCCACCAGCAGCACCAGGGTCCAGCGGTCAATGAGTTGATACGTATGGCGGCTCCAAGGCACCGTGGGAGGCGTCGGTCCGATGTTGAGCACGGGGTTGGTTCGGGGTTCACCGGCCATGAGTTATCTCCTTTGCGGGCAAATTCAAGTCCGGGTTCGGCAATGCCGCCGGTGCCGGCTCGCTCAAAACCGCGGCGGTCCATTCCATGCCTCCCAAAGCCAGCAACCACCAGAACGTGGTAAAAAACCAGCGGGTTAAAAGATCATCGAGTTGCCGATCGTCGAAATAAAGCGTGCGCGCCGCGACACCTGCCAGAACCGCAACAATTAAGATCACAAAGCACCCGTTAATCCAGTGCCGTGCATGATGACCAGGTACCCGCCACTCGTCGGTCATCACCATAACCGCCATTGCCGCAATGGCGGCTGCAGCTATCAGTGACGCGATCAGCAGAATTCTCAGCCCGATCAAGCCGTGGTAACTGCTGGCAAACAAGTGTGGCGCACGCCAGGTGTTGAGTAAGCCTTCGGCCCGGACGATCAACGCGGGAACGGCAAGGGCCAAAGCCATGCCGGCGGCCAAGGCTCTAAGCAACCCCAAGCGGCGGGTCTGGCTCGGCGCAGCGGAAGATTGATTCAATATCCACAACAGCGCCGGAGGCAGATACACCACCAGGCGTTTAAGCTCGTACCACGGCAAAAAGAAATCCACCACCAGGTGGCGCAAAGCAACGCACAAAACCATCCCGCACAAGCCCATCACAGTCAGCGCCACGCCCCTTCTTTTACCCGCCGCACTGGCAGATACAGCCATCACCGTCAGCCCCGTGAGCGCAAAAAGCAGGGCCAGAATATGAACCAGAAACATGCCCGCCTGATAAAAGACCCGGTTTTGCGCCCCCCGCGGCACTATCGCAAAGCGGCCGTCACTCCACCACACCGCCGCCGCACATAGCACCACCATCAGAGCTCCGATGGTGATTCCGCCAAGACGCACCCGGCGCAATAACCATGGCACCGGCGGCAAAGGTGGTAGCAACACTGTCGATTGAACGGCAGCAGACGGGGAAGCCGTGTTATTGAACATCCAGCGGTCTCCAAGACGTCGTTATTTTAACCCGGTGGTGGCAATACCGCGAACGAATGTTTTTTGCGCCAGGAAAAACAGGATAAGGATCGGCGTAATGACAATCACCGATGCCGCCATCAGCAGATTATACGTGGTTCCCCCGGACCGGCTCTGATAAAATTGCAGTGCCAACGGCAACGTGAAGGTGCTTTGATGGGTGAGATACACCAGCGGACCGAGAAAATTATTCCACGCCGCCATGAAGGAGAATAACCCCACCACAGCCAACGCCGGGCGCGTCAGCGGCAGCATGATACGCCACCAGATACCAAAATGCGTGCAGCCATCCATAATGGCCGCTTCCGAAAGTTCCTTGGGGATAGTCAGATAAAATTGGCGAAGCAGAAAGATAAAAAAAGGCGCACCAAAAAACGCCGGCACCCACAGCGGCAAATTGGTGCCGATCCAGCCAAACTCCCTGAAAATGCGATACAGCGGCACCATCAGCACCGGAAATGGAATCATCATGGAGGCCAGGACGATGCCGAAAATGACGTTGCGGCCACGCCATTGCATTTTCGCCAGGCTGTAGGCCACCAGTGAGGAGGACAGCACGCTGCCCAGCGTTACCAAAAGAGCAATAATCAACGTATTGCGGGCATATAGGGACATATCAAACGCCGGTGAGTTAAATACCCGAACGTAATTGTGCAGTTGCAGCGGATGGGGTATCCACTGCGGTGGCATCTGGACCGCCTGGCTTTCCTTTTTCAGACTGGTGCTGATCATCCAGAGAAAAGGTCCCAGATACGCCACCGCCGCCAGCAGCAGGCAAAAGTGAACCAACAATCGATGCCGTAGTTTCATGCGTAATGCACCCATTTTTTAGCGGTCATAAAAGATATGGCCGTGAAGAATAAAATGATGAACAATTGTATCCATGCCATGGCACTGGCCGGCCCCATACGTAAATTGGTAAAGGCATTATCAAAAAGGTACATGGTGTAAAAAGTGGTGCTGCGGCCCGGGCCGCCATTGGTCATCACGTAAGGCACATCGAATATTTGCCAACTGCCGATGATGCCCATAATGAGGTTAAAGAAAATCACCGGCGAAAGCATGGGCAGCGTAACATGAAAAAAACGCCCGGCCGCGCCTATGCCGTCCATTTCGGCCGCTTCATAAAGGTCTTTCGGTATGTCCTGCAGACCCGCCAGAAATATCACCACCGTCTGCCCGATACCCCAGAAACTCATCAGGATAAGGGCCGCCATCGCCCAACGCGGCTCACCAAGCCATACCGGTGGTTGCAGGTTTTGCAAGGTGACCACGGTTGATGGTAGCGCTCCGAAAAGCCGCGCAAGCCACGCCAATGCCCCCCCCACCAGATGCAATGGCCCACGTAAGGCGTAATCAATCAGGCCCACATCTGAATTGAACAGCCACTGCCATATCAACGCTGTGGCCACCAGCGGCACCAGACAGGGCAAAAAGATAATGGTGCGATAAATCGCCTGGCTTTTCAGCGGCGTATTGAGAAGCACTGCCAGCAGTACACTTAGGGAAAGCGTAAACGGCAGAGAAATGGCGGCATAGATAAGCGTGTTGACCAAGGATCTCCAGAACACATGGTCGTGGAGCAGATGCCGGTAATTCATCCAGCCAACCCACAATGGAGGCTGGAGCATGTTGTAACTGCAAAAGCTGTAATACAAACTCATGGCCAGCGGCAGCAGCAGGAAAACCAGCAACCCCAGCAGGTAGGGTCCGGCCAAAAGCATGCCCATAAGCTGGCTACGCCAGTTAATTCGAGCTTTTCGAGGTTTCATGGATGCTCCCGTGCGCGCAACGCCGCGATTCTCTGGCTGGTGCGAACCCAGCGGTTCACCAGGTGCTGGGTATAGACCAGGCTTTTTTTAACCGGTGCTCCCAGCCAGATACGCTGAGCCATTACGTTGAGTTGGCTGTTGACACGCATCCAAATCGGGCTGGGTGGCGAAAACTCCACTTTAGAGTGTAACATAAGATTTTCAAACACCATAATATAAGGGTTTGGGTTATGGCGGATAAAGGAAACACTGAATGTTGCCAGAGGCGAAGCCTTACAGTGGAGATCATCAAGTTTTTCAATATTCTCCTGCCGAATAAAAAAGGCCAGCACTTTCATGGCTGCTTGGGTATGCCGGGCATGGCGCGGAATTAATAACAAATCCACATCACCCATGGTTTGGGTCCGCGATAGGCCATTGACGCATGGAAATGGTGCGACACCAAAATGGCCCGCCATCGAAGGTTTGTTGTGCTGGATAAAGTTGGCGAAATAGGGGCCGGAAAATTCCATCGCCACTTTTCCGGTCAGAAAAGGATTTAGCGGCGAATTAAACTGCCCAAAGCCGCTTTTGAATGTCGTCACGGCCCGATACCCAAGCCGCCGCGAAAAGCCCTGAAACCATCGGTATGCCGCAACCTGCCGTGGCGTGTCGATATAGAAATGCCCCGTGTGGTAGCTGTAAATGTGATTGCCGAAGTAAATTCCCCACAAGCACTGCTGGGGCGGTAAAAAGCCCGCCTGTTTTAGCCGACCATTTTTATCAAAGATAGTCAATCTTTGAGCGTCCGAGTCAAACTCCGCGAGCGTTGCCGGAGGGCGGTTCGGGTTTAGCCCGGCCTGGCGAAAAAGTGTTTTGTTCCAATACAAGGCAAATGGATTCGCTGCGACGGCCACGGCATATAGCTTGTCGAAGGGAGCGCATGCCTTCCACACGCACGGCATGAATGTATGCGGCGTGATAATGCCGGCACGCACCATTGGCTCCAGCGAAGTTAATGCGTTATGTCCGATAAAGGATCCGACGTCATAGGTTCCAAGCTCCACGATATCTGGCGGATCTCCTCCTGCCACTGAAATCACGGTTTTGATGTCTACTTGGCTCACCGAGACCATGTGGACAAAAATCCGGCTTTGTGACAGGTTGAACTTATTGACGACGTCGCGCATGGCCGCTGCTTCAAAACCGGACCACCCCACCCACAGTGCCACCACGGTCCGTCCACGTACCGCTTGGCCATTGGGCAGGTGATAAGTCGTGGGCTTGTGACCAAAAATCAACAGCGATATGGCCGCCGTCGCCAACAGCACCATGAGCACACGAGATCCCAGTTTTGCCATGATCGCCAATTCTTGCCTCATGCTTTGGTTTGAGACTAATTCTTCATTTGCTATTACCGCGTTTAAGCCTTCCAGGCCAGCGCCTGAAATGCCCGCAAGAACAGTTTCCATCACGTATTTGCCGCATCGCCGTTACCCTACGGCCTAAGCCCGCGGCAAGCCCATTGAAATCGCTACGCAGGCGTCCCCTGACGCAGTTTTCCGATTGACAAGCGCGATTATGGCTGGATTGAAGCCAGGATGCAAGTAAATATATAGTATATCTACCATCGAACTTACCACACGACCAGTTTTATGGCCGCTGACCACTGCTAATGTTAGCAATCATTGAAAATATAAAATCATTTAACCTTACCATTGATAGTTGCAAAATCACATTAGCCTGCATTCCTGCGGAAGGAAAAATGTTTATTCATCTCAACGGATCACCACCGGGGTGCCCAGTCGATATTTATGGATTAGCGTCTTGAACCGGTGGTTCACGCACTTTTTGGCCCACCCGTTGTCACTCATACTTACATATAGATATTATTGTGATCCGCACCTGCAGTCGTATCCCGTTTGTGAAAATTTTGGTAGTTGCAGACGCCTCGGCAGCATCATGCGGTTTTAATAAATCATGTTTAATCGTTAGTCGGTGGTAATGTTATATTATTGATCACTGCTCATATTATAAAGAGAAAAGTGAACATATACGCGATTTTGAGCTAATGAGTGGTAATGTAATTCTGAAAACTTAACATTTTTCCTTGCGTCGTGACACAGCACGTGGCATAATCACACCTGCGATCAGAAGCCCGCAAGCAGATCTGATGTGCGGACCTGCCGTCCACTCAGTTCGGCGATAATTGCTGGAAACGGGCACCGGATAAGTGAATGTGACGCTGGCCGTGTAGCCGCCGAGGACGGACGAATATATTTTCCCCGGATAATCTCAATAACAGCCGGAAATTATGGCATTATTACAGCATCTTGCGACGGCCTGCAGATATGCCGCAAGTGAATGGTTCCCTGCCATCGGTGATACTCGGCGATCAGATCGTTTGGGGCTATATAAAATTTTGTGTGGACTTGAATTCATTGATTTTCCCATTACCGGGAAGGACACCAACACCATGAACTACCCTCTATGCCCCAAGACGCGATGGTGCTAAGACCGGTCGGTCGTTGACAATAAGGCGGATAACTATGAAGAAAATTACGGTTCATCTTATTCCCAATGCCCATCTCGATCCGGTTTGGCTTTGGGATTGGCGCGAGGGGCTTAACGAAGGTATGGCCACCTGCCGGGCAGTACTTAACCTGATGGACGAGGTTCCGGAATTGACTTTTATTCGGGGCGAAGCGGTCATTTATCAACATCTGGAGCGGCACGACCCTCGAACCTTTCGACGTATCCAAAAATATGCTTCTCAGGGTCGTTGGGATGTAGTGGGAGGAACCTGGCTTCAGCCGGACACCAATATGCCGGCAACAGAAACATTTGCCCGGCATTTCTGCCATGGCCAAACATATTTCCGGGAGAAATTCGGCAAGCCGGTCAGCGTTGCGTGGGCCGCGGATTCGTTTGGGCACAGCGCGGGCCTACCGGCAATTCTTCACCAAGCAAATATTCGGGGATTTGCGTTTACGCGACCACAGCAGTTTATTCTTCCTATTGCGAAATCCGCCTTCTGGTGGGAAGCTGCAGGCGGCGCTCGGGTGCTTGCCTATCGCCCGGCGATTGGCTGGTACGGTGCAGAGCGCGATGAAGTGGGGCGACGTTTGGATGAAATTATTGCCGCCGCACAGAAGGAAAACCTCGAAAACGTGGGCTGTTTTTTCGGTTTGGGCAACCACGGCGGTGGACCGACGCGCCGCCATCTGGATGACATTGTCCGGTGGTCACAGATGCATCCCGACGTACAAGTCATTTATTCAGGACTGCATCGTTTATTTGACGCCCTTTATGCTGAAATCGGGCGTAAAGGAAGACAGTTTCTGCCAACCCACCAGGGAGAATTGAATTTCTGCCAGCGCGGTTGCTATGCGTCAGTGGCAAAATTCAAATACGCTTACCGGCGAACCGAGGCGATCTTGGCCAGCGCCGAACGCACGGATGCTGCAATCAGCTCCGGCCTGCGGCGCAAATCTCCAGGTCTGAGGTCAGCTTGGGATTCGGTATTGTTTAATTCCTTCCACGATATTTTACCCGGATCCAGCATTGAACGGAGCTACGACGAGCAACTGGCGTGGCTGGGTCTGGCGCAACACCAGGCCCAAAGCGTCAGGTTTGACGCCCTCAATGCATTGTCGCTGCGGTTGGATACCACGGTTCCGCCAACCTCCGCTGATCATCCCACTGCCGTGCCTCTATTGGTATGGAATCCACATCCCTATTCGTTTGTGGGCCATGTCGAACTGGAGGCCTGCCTCGACTACAGGCCCATCTGGCCCTATACCGACCGTGTCAACGAATTACCGGTTGAAGTGCGCAGTCCGCAAGGCCAACTGGTTCCGTTTCAATTGGTGGCCACCGAACATCACGCAATGGTCAATCTGGCGTGGCGCAAACGGGCCATTGTGCCAGTTAGGCTGCCCCCGTTGGGCTGGAGCGTCTTCACCATGGGCTGGGTAGAGGGGGCAAGGCAATCCCCGCGTGTGCCAGTGACGTTATCCGTGAAAGCCGGTGTCGGCGACGGATGCCTGCGCCTGTGGGACAGCATTAACGTATCCGCCATCACGGTGGAGGACCCATGGGGATCCTGGGGTGGAATGGACGACCCGCTCGAATCGCGAAACCTTTCTGTGGTGCGTGACACATGGAAGATCAGCCGCGTGGCAACATTGGAGCATGGCCCGGAGCGATCAAAACTATGGGTGGAGATGCTGGGGGGCGATTCGCGCCTTGAGTTGCAGGTATCGCAATGCCGTGGAAGAAATGCCATTGATTTTTCCGCACGCCTTCTCTGGAACCAGCGCGGTGCGCGGTTGAAGCTGGTATTCTCCGGTGCCGGAGAGCGCGCAGATTTTGATGTGCCCGGCGGCACCATCACGCGCGGACCGCTGGGCGAAGTGCCGGGCGGACGATGGGTGAGAACTTCAAGCTTCGGTTTCGTCAGCGATTCATTGTATGGCTTTGACCTCACGGACGGCGAATTACGCGCTACGATAGTGCGTGCCAGCCGGTATTGCGACGATACTAAAGCCGATCAGGATACGACTCCGTGGTTACCGGCTACTGATGCCGGCGAATTGCGGTTTCGTTTTGCTGTAACGCCTCCCGATGCCGATTTGCCACGGCTTGCGCGGGAACTTGAGCAGCCGCCCTTGGTTCTGCTGGTGCCTGCGAAGAAGGGACCCCTGGCCCGGCAAGGCTCATTTCTTGAACTGGCGCCAAGATCATTGCAAATCCTGGCGCTGAAGCGCGCCGAAGATGGTCGCGGGCTTATTCTGCGGGTCCAAGAATCAAAAGGCCGCAAAGTGCCGGGACGTCTGACCTGGCTGGGCCAGCGATTGGATTTAGGAGAAATCGCGGCCTGGGAAATAGCCACATGGCGAGTTCTGGGCCAGAAGGCTACGCGCACGAGCATTTTGGAACGATGAATAAAAGGGAATAACTCATGTCAAACGCAATAACACTGGGTGTAATTGGAACTGGAACGATTGCCGAATTTCATTTCAAAGCTTTTGCTCAATCCAAGACGCCAATCGCTATTATCTCGGACATAAATCAGACGCGTGCGGAACCATATCTGAAGGCCTTTGGGGCCGCCTACGCCGCGGATTTTCACCAGGTGATCGCAACGCCAGATGTCAACGTGGTGGTATGCCTTACACCGTCCAAATTCCATTATGAAATCGTCAAAACCGCGCTTTGCGACGGAAAACATGTCATCTGTGAGAAAACACTGACACTTTCCGCAGTTGAATCCCTCGAGTTGGCCCGTCTGGCCAAAAAGAATGGATTGCTGCTGTTTACCAGTTACATGAAGCGATTCTTTCCCGCCGTGAGAAAGGCCAAAGAACTGATGCCGGCCCTGGGTCATATCACCAGCGTATATGCCTGGAGCTATCAGGGAATGGGCATGGACATTCAAACCGGCGAGATTCCGGAATCCTGCCGACGGATCGGTGGTGGCGATTCGGCATTAAAACAGCTTATAGGTGGCGGCATTCTGGTAGCGGGCGGCAGCCATATTCTGGATTTGCTGCTCCATCTGGTAGGCAAGCCGCAACGCGTCTTGGGGATGGTTCACCGGCGTCCTGGTTTGGATGTTGATTTTCTGGCCCATGCCATGATGCAACTTCCTGCGGGCGGGGTGGTTCACCTGGAAGCCAACTGGCATCCGCTAAAAAAGATCGGTTATGAGCAACGCGGCTGGGACGAAGGTCTTGAAATCAGCGGTGTCAATGGACGATTGATTTTGAACACTCCCGTCTGGAACCAGCCGGAACACAACGCTGCGCAGTTGCGTTTTTATGATAATCAGGCTCAAACCTGGACGGACTTTCGTTTTGATATTGTCAACCCGTTTGTGGAAGCGGAGACGTATTTTCTTTCGTGCATTGCCGCTGGGCGACAGGATGATTACGATCCATACGTTGGCTACAGGGTGGACCACCTGCTGGAATTAACACAACTCTCATCCAACCAAGGCACAGTGTTAGATGTGCGTTGGGAGGATGAAGGCGAATCATAATGAGCGGCGCTTGCTGATTCATTGAACCGTTTGGAATGCTGGCGGTCAACGTCGGCGCGCCGGCACCATGTTGATGTTTACAGACATGGTGGCATTTTGTCGCGGTTCCCGCGATCATGTTGCCTTGGCTTTTCCTTCCTGGTGAGGAAAGGCCCGTGGAGTTGCATATGCGTACCGCGAAAAAGGCTAATGTTGTTTATTCTTACCTCCTGCATGGGATTGAAGCTGGAAAGTTTCGTATCGGGGAGCGGATACCGGCCGAGCGGGACTTGGCGGCACAATTTAATCTTGCACGGCCGACAGTAACCGCCGCAATACGCCGCCTGGTTAAGGAAAATATGATTCGCCGCGGTCGGCGAATCGGGTCGGTCGTGATGAACCTTCCACCGCGAAAGTCACGAACCTTTGGAGCCTTCATCATGGGCTTGGTGCGCCAGCCCCAGGAGCAATCCATTTTTAATGCCGTGGGCAACGCCATATCTTATTGTGCAGCCAGCGACCATTCAGTCGTGCTGCTGCAAGATCCCTCTTGGGGAGACGATCCAATTATGCCTGGCTTGGCGGAGCGGTATCGCTCGATCACCGACCAATTTATAGCACGCAAGGTGGATGGCGTATTCCTCATGCCGCAATGGATCATGCCTGATCAACAGATTTCCGCATCGGCCGAGATTGCAGATAAATTGGAGCACGCCGCGATTCCTGTGGTGCTTATAGATGCCGATATTGTCCGGTACCCGGCCCGCAGCCATTTCGATCTCGTCGGTATTGACAACTTCCATTCCGGTTATATTTTGGCCACGCATTTCCTTAAGTTAGGATGTCGAAAAATTGATTTTTTCGCACTGGCCACACGCCATCCGACTCAGGAGGCCCGTATTGCGGGATATTTGAATGCCATGGAAGCCTTTGGCCTGCATCCTGATGCCGCTTGTATTCACCACGGTAATTTGCTTGACGGCGGATTTGTGTTGCCCATCCTTCGCCAGCGCCGCCCCGAGGCCATCCTAGTCACCAACGACCTTCGGGCGGCTGCGATCATGCGGATGGTGTTACAGGCTGGAATCAAAGTTCCGGATGAACTACGTATCGGAGGATTTGATGACATGCCTTTGGCCGCACACTTATCCGTTCCACTGACCACCATCAGACAGCCTGCGGTGAGCATCGGTTCGATTGCCTATCATACGCTGCTCAAGCGGATCAACGACCCCGGCCTTGCACCGATGCATACGGATTTAAATAGTGAATTGGTGGTACGTGCTTCCTCCGGCGTACGCGTTGCCGCCCACGCTCGAACCGACAAAACTCGGACCTAAAAATGCTTCAAAGCGCCCACTTAAGGCCAATCCCGATGGTTACCTACGCCCCATCCAACATCCCGGTGGTTCCGATAAATCACATTTTAATGTCAATCAATGGTAAGGTTAAATCACTTCATTTTTCTCATATTATATAGAATAAATAAATATCCTTGTGGCTGATTCACCGTGGGTGGATAGGTAATCGAAAATTAACACATTTTCCCCTTGCGTCACCGTCCGCATCGCGGGATAATTCATCTTGTGATTCAGATGTCCACAACCATGTTGGTGCGTGGATCCGCCGCCCACCCGGTTTGGTGGGTAATGTCAAGAGAGGCTCCCACAGGGAGCAAAGGAGTTTTTATGTTGTTCGATTTACTTGCCCGTTCGTCTTATGCAGCCCGGCTTGGCGCTGTCGCTGTCGCCGCGGCCGCAATATCCGGCTTGGCCGGTACGGCCACCGCCTCTACGGTTGTCGCAGATTGGACGCTCAATGCCGCGCCCGTTGCAGGTGGTGGATACGTAGGTTATTATGTGTTTCAGACGGGCAGTGGGTACGTTCCTTTGGATGCCACGGGAAACTATAACAGCCTGTATCAAGCCTATCGCCCGGATCCAACTGCCGGTCCGCAAATCGGCGGCGCTCCTACCGCTGTATCAACCTTGTTTAATGGCGGCGGCTATTATGGCAACAATAACCCTTCAGCACTGGATGCGGCCGCAGGCAATAATTACTCCATCAGCCTCTATACTGAATCAACGGTTGCCTCGCAAAATGACTACGCCTTCCTAACTGGCGGCGGAGACAGCAGCCCCGGTAGTCTTGACATTGGAATGAGCGGGACGTCCTGGGTCGCCAACTACGATACCCCATCGGGCCTCGTGTCTCTCGGTTCCACGCTGGCAGTAATGAACGATGCCTACCATCTGGTGGTCAATGATAACTCCGGAGAATTATCATTTCTCGTTAATGGTGTGGATGTTACGCCCGGCGGCAGTGTAAGCAACAGCGGTACGCTCGATTTTTCCGGGGACTATATTGGCATTCAACCAGGCGGCTTAAGTGGTTATAACGGGTACATTAGCGATATCACCATTACCACACCGGCACCGGAGCCGGCGGCCCTGGGCATGATGGGTGCGGGAGCGATGAGCCTACTCTTACTGCGTCGCAGGAGGGCCTGATCGGTCGAGGTGATGGGAGGATATCGACGCCATTTGGTTGCTTGGCGTTTTCCTGATTGCGGAAAAAGGAGTTTGCTGTGAGTATCTACCTGACTGGTTGTGCTCGCCCCGATGCGCGTCAATCGGTAAAATCTTGGGCGAATCCGTGCTATGACCAATGGTTGGCAGGCTGTCGGCATAGGCTCACATCGCACGCCACCGCAGTATCGACACGCCGCGCAACGGCTTTTACCCTTGTAGAACTTCTGGTGGTGATAGCGATCATTGCCATTCTCATTGCATTACTCCTTCCGGCCTTGGCTGGGGCCAGACGCGAGTCTAACAGCATCTTGTGCTCCTCCAACCTGCGACAGTTGGGTACCGCCTATCAGGAATACACGCAATCGTCCGCCGCAGTTACACGTGGGTTTGCGTATACCACATCATTTGACAGTGGTCAGTGGGCGATATTTCTGGCCCCAATGTTCGGTGAGAACCTTGCTGAAACTAACCCAGCTTTCACCATTCCGGCTGCCGAACGGGCAGTCTTGATGTGTCCCAGCGCACCCACCCCGGCTCCCACCACAATCCCCGGCTATGGAAGCGATGTGTACGGAACCTCCACTGGAGCTTGGCTTCAAGACGTGAATCCCGGGAACGTCCCAGGATTGGCTCAGTTGGAGTCGGGGTATGGGTTTAACGGCTGGATGTTCAACTGGGCAACCAGTACACCTGCGATGCAATCAATTCTTCAAAGCTGGGGCGTTGGGGATTTTAACAATTACTGGAGCCAGGGCCAAGCTTCTGCGGGAGCACAGACACCCCTGCTTTGTGACGGCGATTGGATGACATTCTGGCCAGAGGCCTATACCCCACCTCCAACGAGTGTTGAGGAGCCGGGATTATTCTGGGCCATGCCGGCGGTCAATCGCCATGATGGTGCTATCAATGTCGCCTTCTGTGATGACCATGTGGAACGTGTCACGTTGGGCAACCTGTGGACATTGGACTGGCATCCTGATTTTGTGCCGAAGTTGCCATGGGGTGGCTATCCGCCGCCGGTTCAGTGAGTCCGGGCTGGTACACCACCATGATGGCTTATAGATACGACTGTCAGTTCCGCGTGAACAGACTAGTGTAGTGTCCCTAACGGACGTTTACAGTTGCTGGCCGTCATGTCCCGCCGGGTACGTTTCGCAAATTGCCCGCTTGGGTCAGAATATTTGAGAACTTTGTTAAGTGCATGGCGTCAATCTTTCTCTGGGACACTACACTAGATGACGCCAGCCTAACTTGCGCCATAGTTATAGTTACGCGTGCGATCATGGTCGTGCTAAGAAGCCTCGACTTCCATGTCAAAGGATATCCAATTTATGAAAAAGATCAGCCGACGCACATGGGGGTTGGTCGTGGGTGTGGCCGTAACCCAGTCCTTATACGGATGTCAGTCGCAACACGCCGAAAAAACTGTCTTGCAACCAGTCGGATTGACTCTGTATGCCAGCCCTTCCGGCAACGATAATTGGAGCGGCAATCTGGCTACAGCTAGACTGGATTTATCCGATGGTCCGGTGGCCAGCATCCAACGAGCTTTAGAGATAGTACGTAGCTGGCGAAATACGCATCCCGGGACCGTGCTACCAGCACACATTATTCTTCGGGAGGGCACCTACGAGATTACCAGTTCCATTGTCATCGAACCTGAAGATTCTGGAACGCCAGATGCGCCATTGGTTATCACCAGCTATCCAGGAGAAAAGATTGTAATCTCCGGCGGCGTCACGGTGAAGAATTGGAAGGTTCGACGCGACGGCCTCTGGGAGGCGGACGCGCCCCAAGCCATGGACTCTTTCACTATTAATCAATTTTTTGTTGAAGGGCATCGCCAAGACCGCCCACGGCTGCCGCGCAAGGACTGGTATCTAATGGCAGATATAGTTGCGCAGCAAAAATACCGCCGAAGAGCGTTTTGTTTTGAAAAAGGTCAATTCAATCCAAAATGGTATGCGATCCAGGATGTGCAGGTGGTGTCTTACGACATCTGGACTACAGAGCGGCAGTGGGTGCAGTCCATTGATCCGAATACGGACACGGTGTACTTTCAGGATAATGGCTTTGAGTTTCAGGCATACCATGTGCGGCAGCGCTTTTATATTGACAACGTGCGAGAAGCCCTTAATCAGCCGGGTCAGTGGTATTTTGATCGCCCACGGAAAAAACTTCTGTACAAACCGATGCTCGGTCAAGGCTTTCAGGGATTTAACGCGGTAGTTCCGATTGTCCGGCGGCTTTTTGAGTTTAAAGGCATCCCGGAACAGGGCAAATACGTCGCGCATGTCACCATACAGGGCCTGCATCTACAACATTCCGCGTGTGGTGCCCACCATGTCAACATGGCTAATGATGGACAGTCTTCTACCACAGGTTTTGCAGCGGCCATCTTCGGTCACGGCGTTAAAAGCGTGAATATAGTAGATTGCGAAATCTGTCATGGCGGTGAACATGCCATCCGATTTATGGGGGCCAGCGAAAAAGTGGTTGTACAGCGATGCCACGTGCATGATATGGGCGGTGGAGGCGTATATTTGGGTTTGGATTGCTCGATCAGAGATTATTATAAAATGCCCAAAGAAATCCGGTTAACCGGGCGATGTGTGGTAGATAACAATTTTATCCACGACAGTGGAAAGCTTTTCCCGCAGGCCTGCGGCGTGTGGATCGGACACGCCGGGGACAACCGTATCAGCCACAATGTTATCGCCAATCTATACTACTCCGGTATCAGTGTGGGCTGGTGCTGGTATACGGAACCCATGGCAAGTCCGGCGGTGCAAAACACAGTGGAATACAATCGCATCTATAATCTAAGTAACGGAGTGTTGAGTGATGGCGGCGGCATTTATTTGTTGGGGGTTTCGCCAGGGACGGTGGTGCGAAACAACTGGATTTCCGATCTGGTGCCCTACCGGGCTTCGCACAACTTTAACGGCCTTTATCTGGATAACGGGGCGTCAAAAATTTACGCCACAAATAACATCGTGGAGAATGTGGAGTTTGGCAAGGGCCTGCTGGTTCATCAGGGGTCAGACAACGTGGTGGTGAACAATTATTTTGACCGGGTCGGAGAACTATGGGTTGTACAGAATACGGACAGCCAAGGGAAGCGCATCTCTCTTAGCCTGACTTTTGACCGCAATGTTGTCGTGGTCACTGGCGATAACGTGTGGCCGCCTGATTCGCCGGCCACACTTGATGCGGGGTGCCGGTTCAACCATAATGTTTACTGGAGTTCGCGGGGAAGCGTTCCTACAATTCACGGAAAAATTTTTAAGCAATGGCAGTCCAGCGGCCAGGATGCCGGATCGCTGGCGGGCAAGCCCGGCCTGCAGACCTTGCGCGGCGTGGTATGCGCGGCCATCGGGTCGCCTGCAAAGCAGGCTGGGTTCCGGCCCATTGATATCCGAACTATCGGGTTATACGGTTCTGCCGCGTGGCGGGCTTTGCCAAACACCTTTCCGCCACTGCCAATTGCCGATCACGCACCGTATCCCAATCCCCCGGCTCAAGCGGTGCACACGGACTTTCAACAAGTCATATCGGATGCGGCGATCTATGGCTTGACCACCATGGGCCGTGGCAACGATGTGGCAAAAGCCACGCCCATCACTGGCCGAAGAGCCTTTCGCCTTGGGCCACAGAACGTAACCTACAGCTACTACCAACCGTGGATACGGCGATGTATTCTTGATCTGAGATTTTCAGTCTTGATTCCAAAGTATACCGGAACATCAATTTGTGTTGAGCTAAGAGACTGGCGAAGCGCGCCCTATATCACTGGTCCAAGTGTTGTATTCCAATCAAACGGAAGCATTACCGCCAACGGAACTTCGCTGGCCATTCTCCCGTTGAATAAATGGGTCGACATTCGCATTCTCTATGACTATAGACTCGGATCAACGTGCCAAAAATACCGAATCAGCCTACGGCAGGGAAAAAAGAAATTGGATAGCCACGATATAGTAGTTCCCCAGGCAACCGGCTTTTCAACCTTGACCTGGCTGGGATTCATAAATGATGGCAAGACGGGCCAGGAATCCTATATCGGTTACGTTGATTGTGCCCCGTTGAGAAAATAGTCGAGAGTTTACACTCCGTAGCAGAGCCGTGCTGGACTTAACAACCGTTACATCCATTGGTTATGGGTTTACATGGCCGTCGTATGCAGAAGTGAAAAGGTGAGGGCCGCAAAGGGAATTGGTAAGGCATTGTAACCGCTACGTATAGGGCGATATATTCAGCAATCTAACGGTGTCATTGAAGCGGAAAGTCCGCCCGACGATGGCTGTCGAGACCCAGAATAACCGGTTGAATGGCGATAAACCAGCAACTTATCGAACTTCAAGATGTCGCATAGTCCCCTCACAGGTTCAGTGCATCTTCCCAAGACCTGAAATAAGGCAATCGGCCGATACCCATGCCGGGACTCATCTTCCGATTTTGCTTGGGCCAAAACCAATTGGGGATCCGCACATCCTCCGGCGTACGCGTTGCCGCCCACGCTCGAACCGACAAAACTCGGACCTAAAAATGCTTCAAAGCGCCCACTTAAGGCCAATCCCGATGGTTACCTACGCCCCATCCAACATCCCGGTGGTTCCGATAAATCACATTTTAATGTCAATCAATGGTAAGATTAAATCACTTCATTTTTCTCATATTATATAGAATAAATAAATATCCTTGTGGCTAATTCACCTTGGGTGGATAGGTAATCGAAAATTAACACATTTTTCTCTTGCGTCACCGTCTGCAGCACGGGATAATTACTCTTGTGATTTAGATGTCCACAACCATGTTGGTGCTTGGATCCGCCGCCCGCCCGGTTTGGTGGGTAATGTCAAGAGAGGCTCCCACAGGGAGCAAAGGAGTTTTTATGTTATTCGATTTACTTGCCCGTTCGTCTTATGCAGCACGGCTTGGCGCTGTCGCTATCGCCGTGGCCGCAACATCCGGCTTGGCCGGTACGGCCACCGCCTCTACCGTTATCGCGGATTGGACGCTTAACGCCGCGCCCGTTGCCGGTGGTGGATATGTGGGGTATGTCACTGCCATAAACAACCAAGGCGTTGTACCCTTAGACACTACCGGAACTTATGACTTCCTATACCAAGCCTACATGAGCACCCCGCCGGCAGGTCCGCAGATCGGCGGCGCTCCTACGCCTGTTTCCACGCAGTTTAACGGTGGCGGATTTTACGGAACGCAGAACCAGGCGACACTCACCACTGCCGTGGGTAATAGCTTTTCAATTAGCCTCTATGCCGAGACGGCGGCTGCGTCACAGTCCGAATACGCCTTCATAACCAGCAGTATTACAACCCAGGGCAGCATCAATATCGGTATGATTGGTTCCTCGTGGGTAGCGAACATGGAAACCTCTTCCGGTCTGGTGCAAATCGGCAGTGCGAGTGCATCTGTAGGCACCGCTTACCACCTGGTGCTCAATGATCAGGCGGGTGCATTTTCTTTTATCGTAAATGGGGTGGGAGCAGGCAGTCAAAGCATCGCTACCGCACCCGACTTCTCCGTGCCCTATATTGCCATCCAGCCTGGCGGTGGTAGCGCGTTTGTCGGCAATCTTAGCGACATTACCATCAGCACACCTGCACCGGAGCCAACCTCGTTGGTACTGGCAGTGACGGGTGGTTTGCCCTTGCTCTTGTTACGCCGCCGGAGGGCCTGAGAACCGGTGGTTTTGCAAGGATAACGGTGCCCTTGATCGCTTCACATTTTCCTGATTTTGGAAATATACTTGCCGTGGGCATCTACCTGACTTGTTGCAGGCTGCCTGATGCGCGTAGATTGGTAAGATAAGGGTGAATTCGTTCATGGTCAGCGGCAGCAGCAGAAATATCAAAAGCCCCAGCAGGTAGGGTCCGGCCAAAAGCATGCCCATAAGCTGGCTACGCCAGTTAATTCGAGCTTTTCGAGGTTTCATGGATGCTCCCGTGCGCGCAACGCCGCGATTCTCTGGCTGGTGCGAACCCAGCGGTTCACCAGGTGCTGGGTATAGACCAGGCTTTTTTTAACCGGTGCTCCCAGCCAGATCCGCTGAGCCATTACGTTGAGTTGGCTGTTGACACGCATCCAAATCGGGCTGGGTGGCGTTATAGCCACGTGCTGTTTCCGCATGGCATTTTCAAACACCCTGATATAAGGATTGGGATTATGGCGGAGAAAAGAGCGGCTGACTTTCATCAGCGGCGATGGCTTGCAGTGCAGGTGATTAAGCTCTTCAATGTTGGCCGGCTGGATAAAAAAGGCCAGCACCTTCATGGCCGCCTGAACATGCCGGGCATGACGCGGAATGGCCCACACATCCACATCGCCATACGTATCTGTGCCGGGCGGAAGATGGGCGCACGGAAATGGGGCCACGCCGAAATGGCCCACCAGCGACTTTTTATTGCGGCGGATGAAGTTGGCAAAATACGGCCCTTGCAATTCCATCGCCACCTTACCGCACATAAACGCATTCAACGGTGAATTAAACTGTCCAAAACCGCTTTGAAAATTATCCACCGCCCGATAGCCATATTCGCGCGAAAAACTCTGGAACCAGCGGTAGGCGGCAATTTGCTGCGGTGTATTGATATTAAAATAGCCGGTCTTGTAATTGTACAGGTGATTGCCGAAATAGACACCCCAGAAGCTGTTCCACCAGCCCGGCTCCGTCGGTAAAAATCCGGCCCGGATCAGTCGGCCGTGTTTCCCGATGATGTTCAACTTCCGGGCATAAGCATCCAGTTGCCGGAGGGTGTTCGGTGGTTGATTGGGATTCAGACCGGCTTGGGCAAACATGGTCTTATTCCAGTACAGGGCGCAGGTTTCCGGAGTGGCTCCCAGAGCATAGAGCTTGCCGAAGGGATCGCAAACTTTCCATACATAAGGTACGTACGTGTGCGGCGTAACGATGCCCGCCCGGACCATGGGTTGCAATGAGGTCAGGGCGTGATGTCCGATGAAAGCTCCCATGTCGCCGGACCATAACACCACAATATCCGGCGGATCGCCGCCCGCCACGGAAATTACGGTTTTGAGGTCCGCCTGGCTCACCGAGACCATGTGGACAAAAATCCGGCGTTGCGACATATTGTACTTGTTGACGATATCGCGCATGGCGGCTTCTTCAAAGCGGGTCCAATTTTCCCAGAAAGTTACCACGATGCGTCCGTGGACACGTTGGCCATTGGGAAGGTGGTAGGCCGTGGGCTTGTGGCCAAAAAGGAGCAAGGCCAGCGCCACGGCAGCCAGCAAGGCTATTACCAGCCGCGACAAAAACGCAGAGAATTTAGCAAAAGCCGCTTTCATGGCCGCCATATTCCACGACTTGGGCACAAACGGCAAGCTGTTGAGGCGGGCGGCGGTTGGCGGGGGTAAGATTAGCAAGAACAACAATATCATCCAACATTTTTTACGCGGAGTCAGGAGGAAGGAGGCAGTAGGTCCCGATTGCTTGCTCCGTGCCGCGGAGGCCTGTCCCGGCCACGCCGGGAGATTTCGGCATCCAAGGCTCGAGAGCGGTGCGGCCGGACCGCATCGTCATCGGCGAAGTACGCGGCGGCGAGGCCCTGGCCATGCTCAAGACTTGGAACATCGGCCATCCCGGCGCGGCCATACCACAAAATGCCAATGGTTCTTCATGAAGCACCACGCCAGCGACCACTATGACACTCAGGCATGGGCCGCCATAAGCACCTGTTCAAAGGCGGCATAATCCTCATCGTGGCGGAACAATACGATCCGTCCGGCCGCACGGTTCAGGACGTGGTACATCTGCCCACCGGGGGCATTTCTTGGTTTGCGAGCCATACCTGATCAACATCACCGGTTTGCACACCGCAGTCAAATACTAGCTGCGTCCCCGTTTCGCTCTCTGACCATACCACAAAATGCCAAAGGTTCTTCATGAAGCACCACGCCAGCAACCTCAATGGCACACAGGCATAGCCTCGATAAGGAACCGTTCAAAGGCGGCATAATCCTCATCGTGACGGAACAATGCGATCCGTCCGGTCGCACGGTTCAGGATGTGGTAAATCTGCCCACCGGGGGTATTTGCTGGTTTGCGAGCCGTACCTGATCACCATCACCGGTTTGCACACCGCAGTCAAATACTAGCTGCGTCCCCGTTTCGCTCTCCGTCCGGCCGCACGGTTCAGGACGTGGTACATCTGCCCACCGGGGGCATTTCTTGGTTTGCGAGCCATACCTGATCAACATCACCGGTTTGCACACCGTAGTCAAATACTAGCTGCGTCCCCGTTTCGCTCTCTGAGCGTGTCAAGTCCAAACTGCGAAAAATGGCCCGCTCTCTGGAGCCTGGCAGTGCATTGCCGCCCCGGCCCCAGTTGCTCCAGCAGTTGAAGGTTGCGCGGGCCACACTCACCCGTTTGGTGCAGCAGTTGGAAGCGGAAGGAATTTTAACGATTCGTCCCCGTATGGGTCTTTACACCACAGTGCGGCATCATGGGAGTGGCTTCATAATTATTTGAAGGAGAAAACCGCTGCCGCCACGCAGAGAAGATCCACATTCGCCGCCCTGGCGGGCAAAGATCTGGCAGACTTCTATAAAATTAATCTAAGTATAAGTAAATGTTATATATATGTACTTAACTAACTTATTTTCTCTCCCGACCCGCAATAAATTTAGATTACCGGCGATGTTGAGGAAACGGCAGAATCGACCGTTTTCAAGCCGAAACGTCCTATAATAAAATATTGCAAATATAGTTAATATCAGGTTTTATGATTTCGCGGCCGATTTTTTGTATTTTTTCTCTTGACTGACGCCACGTCTTATTGTAAGTTAGCTAACGGTTTAGTTAATGTCCATGATGGCAAGGGTCGTGATGGACTCGTTTGTGCGAATGGAAAAGGGTGTTGTCGTGGAAAAGCAACGGATTATCGCTGGTTTCAAGCCATGTGCGGGAACTCCGTTACGGCCGCAGATAGAAAATTATCTCCGGGACCTTATAAAGAACAATCATCTGTCAGCCGGAACGAAATTGCCGACCACGGCCGAGCTTGTCACCGCGTGGAAAACCCACCCACCTATTGTTCAAGCAGCGATGAATGCACTGGTCAAGGATAGGCTTATTGTTCGTGCTAAACATTACGGTACTTTCGTGGGCCAGCAGCGCATACTCAAATGTGTCGCCACCTATTTCAATGAAGATTGCCTCCACGGACCGGATACTTTTGTCGGCGGCCTGCTGCACTTAGTTGTCAGCAGACTCGCGCGGAAACAAATTAGAATTGATCCCTGGATTGACCACCGACCTTTGGCCCAGCGGGGCCGCCCCTGGCCTGCGCTGCAGGAAGCCGCCGAACGCCGCGATATACAAGCGATGATTGTTCTGGCTGCCAACAGCGCCGAGATGCGCTGGCTGACCAAACTGCCTGTACCGGCATCCTGCATTACCAGCAACCCAATTCGTAACCGCGTAGTTATCGATATTGCTTCCGCATTTCCAGCGGCTATGGCGGAACTGTTCCAGCAGGGCTGCCGATCCGTACAACTCATCACAGCCACGCCGCGAAATTTCGAAAACTTAGTATCCACATTTGAAAAGGTTGCTGCCGCCCATGGCCTTGCCGCCGCCGAACCACGTTATCATACCAAGCGCAATCCGCTGCCGGTACCGGAGATGGAAAAATTCGGCTTCGAAAGTTTCCACGCGATCTGGAACCACGAGCCGCGGCCTGATGCGATATTTGTATTTCCCGATGTAGCGGCCAAGGGCGTTCTGGCGGCCATTCTCCAGCGACATATCAGGGTGCCGGAGGATCTCAAGCTGGTGCTGCATCGCAACGCGGAGTTGGGCCTTTTTTGCCCGGTACTGGCTCATTTTATCGAGCTTTCCGTTGATCAAGTTGCGCAGAGCCTGGTAGAGCAGGCCGAAAGTCTGACAGCCGGCGAATCGGATGTGACTAAAGTTGTACGTACCACCTTTATTACCAGCGAAGCTGGGATCGTGTCGGAGGCTAATGCTGCCGCAATTGTTGCGGCTTAAGGATTTGCGAATAAAGCCGGCGGTGTGTGCCGCTGGTGATTTTGTATTCGGTTTCTTTTTTGGAGGTATTTCCCATGGTTTTACACAAAGTTCACAGACAACATCAAGAGGTACTGCCTTTGCCTCGACGACATCTGGCGGCGGTATTGGCAGGGGCGGCAGCGCTATTGGCTGCAGCGGGCGCCCAGGCGTCGATGATCATTGCCACCGGTGGCTCATCACTGAAAGTTACCAGTGTGCCAGCGCCCGGCAACGCGGGATATGTTTTCTACGCTGCAGGCATTAACGAAGGCAACTCCGTCACCTCATTCGAAGGGATCCACACAGGCAGCAGCGGTGCCGCCCCAACAAACTGGGTTTCGATAGACACATTTGGTGATAGCTTTTACGGGAGCACCGGCTACACGATGCTGACAATCAACGGCACTAACACAAATACCGGGTTGGCGTACCAGCATTTCGCGAGCGGCGGTGCAACGGATATAATTTTGGCAACTCTAACTTTTGGATCCGGCGTGCCCGGGAGCCTAGACCTGGGCGTGTTGGAGGATAACGGTAGCGGCGCGAACAACACGATGGCTTCGGTTACCTTGGCGGATAGCGCAGACAACACCATCACCGCGACGGCCAATGTTGCCGGGACTCAATCTTCTAACGATTTTTATTTTTTCGACCTTTCCGGGCTTTCCCCGGGCGATGCGATTACCGTGGCGGTGACCAATAAGACCCCCAACACCGCCGGCGCCAATGCGGAATTGGGTGGGTTCACATTCGATACCGTGCCCGAATCTTCCACACTTGGATTGCTGGCGGTTAGCAGCCTGGGGCTGCTTATGATCGGGCGACGGAGGAGAATGAAAGATTGAGGCAGGTGGCTTGAGGCTTGAGATTGGAGCGGAAGGCAAAATGGAGTCACCTGTTATGAATACGGACTATGTAATATTCATCATCGCTGCTACGCGAATGCGTCTCGGCTCGCGATTACTGGCACCCGCTCCAATTTCCCATCTGCCATGGCGCGTCTGCAAGCCAGCCCCAGCCTTGAGCATTACCTCGTTAATGATCTCCAGCGTTAATTTCTCACGGCCTGGACGTTCATCTGTCATCCGCCGCACGACCGCGTTTACCGTCGTGGAACTTCTCGTGGCGATCATGATTATCGCAATTTTGATTGCGCTGCTGTTGCCGGCCCTGGCGGCGGCGCGGGAAGACGCCCGGAGGGCGGTTTGTGCGTCCAACGTGCGCCAGCTTGGTTTGGCCACGATCATGTACGCCGATGAAAACAACGATGCCATCATGGCGCAGGGACCGTATAACTGGATGACGAATGGTTCATGCTACTCAAATCCAAGTATGATGACATATTTTCATAACTATCTTGGCGTAAGTGACCACTATACCGGCCCGATGTGGTCTGGCTTTGTTCCACCGTTGACCATGCTGCAGGAAGAAACCTTTTACAATGTCAATGCGAAACCGCCGCCCGTACTGGTATGTCCCTCGTCGACGCCGCTGCACATCAGTCAATTTTCGCTAAGCTATGGCTTTTACGCGGGGAGCTGTTTTCCGACCGCTCCGGCTGCGGACGGCGCCTATCATCCGTACGCCATGACATTACAGGCTCTTTACCGCGCCGGCACAATGAGCACCGATTCCGGCCATCCCATACCCGGCGGCCTTCCGGCGCTCTGGGCTGATCGATACGTGCTTCAGAACTATCCGACCGGCGGTCTGGATGCGCGCATGACCAATCATCCGGGAACGGATGTGCATACGGCTACAGTTGGCAGCATGGTCAATGCCGACTATATCGGCTCGGGCGGAGGGGGAAACGTGGGCCGGCTCGACGGGTCGGTCATCTGGATGCCCTTGGACGTGACCGAGGTCCTCGACAACGGCGGCGGGCCGGACGCACAGGCAGTGGATCATTATGTGGTCAATGGAGGTTCGATCGGTCCGGGAATTGCCATACCCAGTAACGCGATTTATATCCAATCGGATGGTCACGACAATGTCTGCCGGCAGACGC
>JAJZNX010000121.1 GCA_021852275.1 Planctomycetota bacterium
AAATAACTTCGCACTTTTCGGCTGGCCCTTTTGGCCTCCAGCTTCGTTGTTCGCTCGTTTCAGACCCACTGCCGGGGTATGCGCCTCACTCACGCCTCGCTGGCGGCCAAAATTTCTGCGCCGTAAATCACGAATTTATTTTTGCGCGGTCCCTATTCATAGGAATAAGCGTTCAAGGCCCGATGTTGTGGAAAGAAGAAGCCTCGGGAGGATTACATTTCTTCCAGAACGCCAATGCCCAGGAGATCGTGGAGTCCAAGGCGCAAGATGGTGGCGGTAAGATCGCAGAGTATCAGGCGGCTGGTGCGAAGATCAGCATCCGCGGCTTTGACCACCGGACAGGCTTCGTAAAACGCCGAAAATGCACTGCACAACGCATACAAATAGTTGCATAGATGGTGGGGTTTCAATTCCCGCTCCACCGATTCCACCGCTGCGGAAAATTGCAGCAGTTTGCGGGCCAGGGCCATTTCCTGGGGCGATTCCAGCTTGATGTTACCATGCGGGGTTAATTCTGCAGGCCGCAGATCGGCCTTGCGGAATATGCTGCGAATTCGAGTGTAACTGTATTGGAGATAGGGTCCGGTGTTGCCTTCGAGAGCCAACATGCGCGGCCAGGAAAATGCGTAATCGGTGGTGCGATCCTGCTTAAGATCCGCGTATTTTACGGCTCCAATACCCACCGCCCGCGAACCATCCGCCCGGGCCTGGGCGGAAAGGTCCGGATTTTTTTCCAGCATGACGACGGATGACCGGTCCACGGCTTCCGTCAGCAGTTCGCGCAGCTTCACGGATTCTCCAGAGCGGGTTTTGAAGGGCTTGCCGTCTTCACCCAGAATGGACCCGAAAGTGGCGTGATCCAGCAGCACGGACTTATGGCTTTGCGGGTTGATGTCCCATCGGGCGGCTCGTATCGTGTCAAAGACCATGGCAAAATGCTGCGTCTGGCGGGCATCGGTAACATAAATAATTCGATCGGCGTGCCAGTCCTGCTGCAGCGGGGTTTGATCCACCGGCGCATTTTTATTCTCAATGATCCGAAAATAGAGTGCCGCCAGATCGGTGGTGGCATAAAGATAAGCTCCATCGCCTTTTTGAATAATCAGCGGGAGAGGCGCTTTGTCTTTGTCTACGTAGCCGGGCAGAAAGACACACGTAGCTCCCTGAGATTCAGCCACAAAAGGTCTGGCTATCGGCGTGGTGCTGGACGCCTCCATTGCCCGCTGTATGCCTTCCACGGCAGCCAGTGCCCCCCGAGCTTCGTCGGCATCTCGTGCAGGCACACCGGTAAAATCAACCGGGCCTCGCAGGTGCGCATCAGCAGAAAACACCTCGGCAATACCTGTGGCCGGGCCGTCGCCGCCATAGCTCAAAGCATATTTTAATCGCTCTACCACCGAGGAGAGGCGATCGCGGTAAAAACTTTCGCCGCGTTCATCGGCATCGGTGAGTTGTACGCCCAACAAGGCAAAAAGCTCACGCGAGTGCCGTCGGCTTTCATCCACAATCCAGTGCCAAAGGGCAGTAGCCTGGGGGTCTTGATGTTGCAGGGCCACCACCGCCTGTCGAGCCTGACGCGAAAACTCGGGGTCGGTCTTATCCCGCAATGCAGCCTCTTTGTAGTAGGTATCAAGATCGGCGATTTGAGGTTTGGATGGGGCGGAATCATCTGCTTTGAGCTGGAGATCCTGGGCATGGCGAATCAACATGCCGAATTGTGTGCCAAAATCCCCGACATGATTCTGGCGAACCACGGTATGGCCGAGAAATTGGAGTGTTCGGCTGATGGCATCGCCCAAAATGGCGCTGCGTAGATGACCAACATGCATTTCCTTGGCGATGTTCGGGCCGGCGTAATCCACCACCACGGTCTGGGGCAGCGGGACCAGATCTACCCCGCCGCGGACTTTTTCCGCAGCATCACAAAAAAGCCTGGTCAGGCGATGGGCCACCCATTCCGGTTTGAGCCGCAGGTTAATAAAACCGGGGCCGGCAACCGCCGGCGGTTGGCATACGTCGGAAATATCAAGATGGGCGATTATTTTTTCCGCTACCGCCCGTGGGGGTAATCCCAGTTGTTTACCCAAGGCCATAGCGGCATTGCACTGATAATCGGCAAACTTTTCGTCCCCTGCTTTGATCATGGGGTCGTTGGCAAACTCGGATCCAAAGGCCAGCCCCAGAGCCGTTGCAAAGCGTTGTCGCAAAATGGAATCAATGGGAATCAACGCGATTTCCTCCGCAAGACTGGTTTTTTATTCGTAGCAGCGCGCTTAGCCGTACGGGGTGAGGATGTTGTGCCTGGCCGGCGCACGGTGGCCGCTTTGATGCGAGTCTTCAAAGGTTTGCTGCTATCTGATGAAACGCGGTGAGTTTTTCGGGTGACCGACTTTGATCGGGGTACTTTAGTGCCGGCTTTGCCGACCGCCTTTTTTGACTTCGGTCCGGCTTGACGGGATTTATTTTCGACAGGAGCTTTTTTCGCCGGTCTGGCCGTGACGGACTGCCGTTTTGTCCGTGGTTTGCGAGGCTCAGACAGGTCGGTGGGGCTGGAAATTTCTTCGACTTGAGCGATAACTTCGATGGCCGCTTCCTCCATGATCTCGCCGGTCTCGGAGACCTTGGGGGCGTGAGCCACCGGGGCGTCTGTGGCGTTGGCCGGGGAGATGGCTGCATCAGTGGTAACTGCGGCACTGACACTTTCCGTGGGCATGGTTACCACGGTCGGCCGGGTGTTCATGTCGGCGAGAGCCTGATCGTGCGGTTGAGCCAAGGCTTGCCAGTCGATCCGCGGGCATCCGTCCCAGAGGGTTTCCAGATCATAAAAGGCTCTGCTGGATTCATTAAAGATGTGGGCTACCACCCCGACAAAATCAAGCAGTATCCAATGAGCGGATTCATCTCCGCTGCGGCGAAAAGGTTTAAAGCCGCACTGTGTCCCGTGGTCGGCAAGCTCATCACCGACGGTGCGCATTTGCCGGTCTGAGGTACCGGTAGCCAGGACAAAAAATTCCGTTACCGGCGAGCGTCCGCGCATATCCAGCACGACCACATCGCGGCATCGGGTTTGCGACGCCATAACGGCCAGACTGACGGCCAAGTCCTGCGTACTCATTGACTGCGAATTCATGCGTTGCTCCAATTTGTGAAATAATCGCGGCCCGGCGGGCATTACTCATAAGCCCGGCCACGCCGGCCTTTTCCAGGCGGACTGCTGTATAGTTTCGTCGAAAATAGCAAGGTAATCCAGCAATGTTGTTAGGAACCGGGCAAAAATAACTTCGCACTTTCCGGCTGGCCCTTTTGGCCTCCAGCTTCGTTGTTCGCTCGTTTCAGACCCACTGCCGGGGTATGCGCCTCACTCACGCCTCGCTGGCGGCCAAAATTTCTGCGCCGTAAAACACGAATTTATTTTTGCGCGGTCCCTTACCATTGAGCGCTTCGTATCCGTTTGATGCGGCTGTGGATCTTTTTGGATTCAAGTCTGCGCTGCTGGCTGCCGCGCGTGGGTCGGGTATTTCGTCGCTGGATGGGTTCTACCTGGGCTGAAAGTACCAGTCCCCGCAAACGCGCCAGGCAAGCGGTGCGATTGGCCTCTTGTGTGCGCTGGCGTTCGCTGATGAGCAGAATATCACCATTGGCGGTCAACCGCCGTCCAGCCAGCTTGGCTAATCGTCTAAGGGCTGTTTCAGATAAGCCATGAATAGCCCGCGCATTGACGCGAAGTTCTGTTTTGGTGTTAACTTTATTGACATTTTGTCCGCCCGGGCCGCTCGATCGGCAAAAAGCGAAGCGCAATTCCGATCGGTCGGTCCAGATTCCGGGAGCGAGCTGAATGCCGGGCAGATTGTTTTCATTTGCAAACATAATGTGATTATATCATAGACCCAATTAAGTGCGTGGCCTGGGGATTCCATGGTGCTCGTGCTCGAAACTTTCAATCTACGCTATTATAATAAAAACACTGCGGCGGTGGATTGGCCACTGGGCTGGTGACTCCGTCGCCGGGGCGCTGGCTTGAGGATGCCGGAGCGTCGTTTGGCTACCGTGGAAACGTTGGCGGCCTGTTTTGGTACCCGCGCCTACTGGAAGTTTATCCCTTGCCTGAAAATAAAAATGACTTCAGGAAGAGCCGGTCTTCAAAGGATCCCGTGGTGTATCTGGTGGGGGCGGGGCCTGGCGATCCGGGATTGATAACGCAAAATGGCGTTGTGGCGTTGCGGCGTGCGGCGGTGGTCATTTATGATGCGCTGGCGAATCCGGCTCTGCTGGATTTATGCCCGGATGATTGTGAACGGATTTTTGTTGGAAAATCGGCGACTCATCATACGCTAACGCAGGATCGCATTAACGGTTTGCTGGTCGAGCAGGCGCAGAAAGTTTTATCCCAGTACGGACCTGGCCAGCGGGTGGTAGTGCGTCTGAAGGGCGGGGATCCTTATATTTTCGGGCGGGGCGGGGAAGAGGGACAACATCTGGCGGCAGCGGGAATTTCTTTTGCGGTTATTCCAGGGATTACTTCGGGCTTGGCCGGCCCGGCGTATGCGGGTATTCCCGTTACTCATCGGGAACTCACCAGTACGGTAACCCTGATCACGGGGCACGAGCAGGAAAAGGCGGGAGGCGGAACGGAAGAGGCCACGCCGCGGGTGAATTATAAGGCACTGGCGTCGCTGGGCGGGACGTTGGTGTTCTACATGGGTGTTAAAAACCTGCCAGAAATCTGCGAATCATTGATGGAACATGGACTGTCGGGCCAAACGCCCGCGGCAGTTATTCGCCAGGCTACGCTGCCACAGCAGCAGGTGGTTGTGGGTGTGGTTGCGGATATTGCCAGGTTGGCCCGGGAGGCAGGCATTAAGGCTCCCGCGATTACCATTATCGGTCAAGTGGTGAACCTGCGGGATACACTTAACTGGTTTGAGCGCAGGCCGCTGTTTGGCATAACCATGCTGGTTACGCGTACCAGGCAACAAGCTGGGGTGCTAACGGAGCAGTTAATGCAGCTTGGGGCCAGAGTGTTGGAAGCGCCAACAATTGAAATTGTGGCATCGCAAGACAAAACTGGAGTTGACGCGGTATTAAAGAATATAGCCACCATGGATTGTGTGGTTTTTACCAGCGCTAACGGCGTGGAAGCGGCGTGGAACCGGTTGCGGATGTTGGGGCTTGACAGCCGGGCGTTGCCCGAAAAGGTGGCGGCGGTGGGTACCGCGACGGCTGCGGCACTGGAGCGCATGGGAATTATGGCGGATATTCTGCCGGAAGAGTTCATAGGCGAAAAACTCGGTATTGGCCTGCGGCAGCATTTCGGGAGCGATGGACTGGCGGGTTGCAAGGTGTTATTGCTGCGGGCGGATATTGCCCGCCCGGTCTTGAAAGAACAATTGGAGCAGGCGGGGGCCAAAGTTACGGATATGCCGATCTATCAGACCCGCGCCCCAGCGGCATTGCCCGCCGAGGTACTCACGGCACTGGCGGCTGGAGAAATCCAGTGGATTACGTTTACCAGTGCATCGACGGCGCGCAATTTACACGCGCTGTTGCCGGATGATATCCGGCCGATGGTTCGCACGGCCAGGCGTTTGTCTATCGGGCCGATTACCAGTGCGGCTTTGCGTGAATTGGACTGGCCGCCGACGGTGGAAGCGGCACAACATGATATTGCCGGCATGGTGCAGGCCCTGTTGGTGGCGACAGGGCGTTAAAGGTGGCGGCCTACGGCCTAATTATGGGGAGCGTGTTGTTGCTTGTGCAACAAAAAGGGAGCGGCCGGTTGGGGCTAAGAAGTGGTGTATGCCGCAGGCCTCGCGGCCAGATCTTCAGATAGAATAGATTGTGTCAACATCGCCGTTTTGATGGAAAGAGTATAGAATCTGCCCCTATGAAGACCATTGCTTGTCAAAAATGTATGAATCCGGATTGCGGCAGCACCTTCGACGTGGGAGAATCACTGACTTCATGCCGGCGCTGCGGCGAACTGTTGGATATTGATTACGACTGGTCCAAGGGGGAATTACCGAAAACGCTGCGCGATTTTCAGGCCCGGTGGCAAAATCGTCGTTTTCCGCTGGATTATTCAGGCGTGTGGAGATTCCGTGAACTTTTACCCTTCGCCGCCGATGCTATGGTCTGCACCATCGGCGAAGGGCAGACGTTTCTGCAAAATGCGGTTTGTCTGGGCCATCAGTTGGGGATGTGGCCGGGGCAGCTTTGGCTGCAATATGAAGGCATGAATCCGTCAGGGAGCTTCAAAGATAACGGCATGACGGCGGCGTTCACCCATGCACGTATTGTGGGGGCCAGGCGGGTGGCGTGCGCCAGCACCGGAAACACGTCGGCATCCGTGGCTTTGTACGCATCGCTTAATGGTTTTCAGGGGATTGTCTTTATAGGTTCGGGGAAAATCGCTTTTGGCAAGCTTTCGCAGGCGCTGGACTACGGGGCAAGGACCTTGCAGATTGAAGGGGATTTTGATACGTGCCTGGCCCGCGTGCGGCAAGTCAGCGGTCAACTGGGGCTGTATTTAATGAACAGCGTCAACCCGTTCCGCCTGGAAGGGCAGAAGACCATCATGTATCGCATACTTGAGGCCTTAAGCTGGGAAGCCCCGGATTGGATTATTGTGCCGGGTGGAAACCTGGGCAATTGTTCAGCCTTTGGCAAAGCGTTTCTGGAATTGAAGATGCTGGGGCTGTTAAAGCGGATTCCGCGGTTGGCCATCATCAATGCCACCGGTGCTAATACCCTGTACACCCTGGTTGGAGAAGGGCTGAAATGGAATGACGGCCGTGTGAATGATGCCGCCATTGCCAATTACTATGCCCGGATGGAAAAGAATAATATTCATCCGCATA
>JAJZNX010000210.1 GCA_021852275.1 Planctomycetota bacterium
GCCAAAACTCCTGCGCCGTAAAACATGAATTTATTTTTGCGCGGCCCCTAACTTCGGCACCAGACCACCGCTGAAAGCTTCCACGTCCCCGTCAGTCCGGCCATTTGAGACATGGATGCCAAAATCTCCCGGCGCGGCCGGGACAGGCCTCCGTGGTAAGGATCAAGCCATCGAGATTGGCCGGGTGCACTGTGCTTTCGCTCCACCAGACGCGCCGTCCCGCTGAAAGCTGATTGCAGCCCGCGGCCCCGCGGCTAAAAGATCCAGCCGGAAATTGCGAAGTTATATTTTTAACGGCCCCTATGCTCCAGCATCTGAAATCGCGTGGCGCGCGGTGTAGATGGACCAACCCAACCCAAATTGGTTTGCGGTATGCTGAAGGTAAACATCGGACAGAGCAGCTCCGGGGGGCGGTACCGTTATGGCTGCGGCCCAGAGAACATGGAATATGAGGGTCGTTTTGCAAGCCGATGCTGCAGCCGGCATCGGGCATTGCCGCGATTAATTTAGCCGGTGGCTTTTACACTCCGGCAGGATTGGTAAAATAGACTGGGGGATTGAAGACGGCCGGCGCGGAAATCAAGTAATAATATATGAAATGTACATATAATTATATCAAAGTAAATCGTATACGTACTACGCTGCAGCTCGGCCTGGCTGTGGCCGCAAGCCGCTTCCACGGAGAACCATCACCTTGAACAAGTTGCTGGTGAATACCCCCTTCCGATGCGCCCGAATTGGCGTGGACAAAGCCGGCCTGGCGGCGGATTTTTTACGTCGCCGGGGCGGCGGCGTGATGGACATGATCGCGCATTTCTGGGATCGCCTGGGGCAAACGCCGCCGCTGGCACGTGGCGATCTGCATCTGGTGATCGTGTGGAAACCGCCCGACCAAGCCCCGGAAAATTCGCCGCCGATGCCAGACGGGCCACAAATTCTATCGGCGTCTGGAGCTATGTTATTTGTCCCCAAAGCCAAACGTGCGGATGTCTTTGCATCAGACCATGTTACTTCCGATCTGCTGGCCAACTACATCAACCAATGGCAGCCAGAGCCCGTTCGCAATTCACCACCGTTACCAGCCGCACTTCCAACGGAAACGCCGGATAAACCAATGCCTTCCAATGGAGAATCCGCGGCGCTGCAATTCATCACGGGCGAGGAGCAAGGTGTGCAAGCCATGCTCCCGGCACTTTTGGTGGCCGCACACCGCAAGACCCCTGCCAAGATGGTAACCAATGTGATGATGCAACTGGAACAAACCACCGCCGCGACCCTATCTTCCCGAGTTCGCAAGGCGCGAGATGGGGATGAGCAGATGCTGAACCGCTGGCGAAAAATGTACAAAGAAGAACGAGGGATACTTTTTGATGCGGATGTGGATGCCTGGATTGAAAGTGGCAAGGTGTACGTTTGTGAGCATGACAATCAGATTGTAGCCATAGCCAAATTCGACTTGGAATTGGCTAACATGGTAGAAATTGGCGGGGTGTATACATTTCCGGAATTTCGGCGGCACGGGTTTGGACGTGAGTTGGTGAGTGACCTGGCGTGCCGTATCCGCATGGACAAAAAAACACCTGTATTGCAGGTGGATGTTCATAATGAATCTGCCCTGCGCATTTATCAGTCTGCGGGCTGGAACATCACGGGGCGATTGGTTCGGGTATGGATCAGCAATTCTTAAAGGGCCGCGCAAAACTAAATTCATATTATATGGTGCAACAACTGGCTGTGCCGCTCCAACCTCGCCGTCACACGAACCTCTGGCCGCTGACCGTTGATCGCCAAAAGCTGATCGCTTCGCTCCCCGTTAAGGCATGGATGCCGAAATCCTCGATGCGTTAGGGAAAAAGCCATCGCCGTTGAGCCATGGATGCCGAAATCCTCGATGCGTTAGGGAAAAAGCCATCGGGATTGAGCCATGGATGCCGAAATCTCCCGGCGCGGTCGGGACAGGCCTCTGTGGCAGGAGCCAAGCATCGGGAAGGCATGGAGGCCGAAATCTCCTGGCGTGGCCGGGACAGGCCTCCGCGGCACGGAGCAAGCAATCGGGACCTCCCTACTCCCTCCTGCGGGTTTTGGCCCGCACCACCTGTTCTCTTGTTCCATTTTCGCCTGCTCTGTTTTGCTCCGCGGCCAAAAGGAACAGCCGGACGGCGCAGGTTATTTCCTGACAGTCCCCAAAAAGAATTCGCGGTTTACAAACTATCGGACGTAAAATATGCCGGGCCGAGGTCATGTTCCACGTGGAACATGCTCTTGTTGCCGATGGCCACTTGGTGGTCATCCCCAATATCTGGTGGTTGCAAAGGGGTCGTGGAGAAATAAATTCATATTTTATAGCGCAGGAGTTTTGGCGCCGGCGAGGCATGAGCGACGCGCATACCTTGGCAATGGGTTTGTAAGGAGCGGACAACGAAACCCGGGGCCAAAAGAACCAGACAGAAAGCGTGAAGTTATTTCTTCGCGCCCCCCCAAGTACCGGGAAGGGTGCGACACAAGCACCGATTGCGATAGGTCTGTCGCGGCACACCATCTACACCAGCAGCCACTCAACCGCCACCTCCAGACCTGATGTGCCAAACAAGTGAGCATGCAACGTCTTGACAGTCCGATTTTGACCGGTTACAAATGTTCCACGTGGAACATGTTCAGTAGCAAGGAAGAATGTTATGTCCAACCCAAAACCACGGCTCGGTCGCGGATTGTCTGCCCTCATGAACTCTGGATCTGCACGTGTTTCCAAACCTCCAGAAAATATTTCCACCTCAAGTGTTACCGCCGGTCCAGGTTCCCAGCATTCAACCGCCGATGGCACCCTTCATGGCGGACCGGCACAAATACTGCTCGATCTTATTGATGATAATCCGCACCAGCCACGGGAAAACATCGATCCGGCGGCTCTTGCCGAATTGACCGCATCCATCAAAGTCAGTGGAATTCTTCAACCGGTACTGTTACGACCTGTCGCTAATCGGTACCAATTGGTGGCGGGGCACCGCCGCACCGTCGCCGCAAGAGCCGCAGGCCTTACCACCATACCGGCCATTGTAAGGACCGATACCACGGAGGAAACACAGGCCGAATGGGCCATCATCGAAAATATCCAACGGCAAGATCTCAATCCACTTGAACGGGCCAAAGCCTACAAAACATACATGGAACGCTTTCACCTGACGCACGCCCAGGCGGCCCAGCGTCTGGGTGAAGAACGTACCAATATTTCCAACTACCTGCGTCTTTTGGACTTACAAAAAGACGTCCAAACTTTCGTGGCCACGGGACAGATTTCCTTTGGTCATGCCAAAATTCTGGCGGGTATCGATGATCCTGCGCGTCAAAATGCATTGGCCAAAACCATTGTGGAGCAGGGCTTAAGTGTTCGAAAACTTGAAGATCTGGTGCTGGAACCACCAACGGATGGCATAGGATCCATCTCTGTTGCGGCCCATGACCGCACCGTGAAAAGCGCACACATCGTTGAAATGGAACAGGAATTATCGCGAAAACTGGGCACGAAACTACGCATCTTTCCTGCACGCCGCAAGGGGGCCGGTAAAATTGTCATCCAATACTTTAACCTGGATGAATTTGACCGGATCGTCGGTAAAATCACCTGACAAATAATATAAAGAAAGCAATATATGTGCATTTATGAATAATATAAACAAAAGCAGTGTTGCCGATCCACCTCCCGGAGTTACCACCGTTATGGACGCTCTGGTGGCCTGCTACCCCAATGCCCGCCGCACCACCCTGCGGCACTTTTTCTCCCAAGGGCGAGTTTTGCTCAACGACCAGCCCGCTCGCTCCCTCAAACAACCGGTTTTGGCCACCGATCGCGTAACGATCGCTGATGCCCGCGTGCGCCCAACCCAACTCCCCGAAGGCCTGAAAATCATCCATCAGGATGCCGATGTCGTTGTTGTGGATAAGCCTCCCGGCCTGCTGACCGCGACCCATGACCGTGAAACCCGGCCTACCGTCCTGGCCATCCTCAATGGCCATGTGTCACGCAATAATGGGAAAAACAAAATATTTCTGGTGCATCGTCTGGATCAGCATGCATCGGGTCTGCTGGTATTTGCGCGCGGCATCAAGGCGCTCCACCACCTCAAGGCTCAATTCCGCGACCATTCCATCACCCGGGAATATCACGTATTGGTTCATGGCTTGCCGAAACCTGTCCAGGGCCGCCTTACCGGCAACCTGATCGAAGGCCCCGATCGCATAGTCCGGCCTTGCCCGGCAGATCGCGGTCAACCGGCCATTCTGGATTATCGCCTCATCAGCGCCGCCACACCGATGTTGCCTATAAGTCAGGTGGAATGTCGACTTTTTACCGGCCGCAAACATCAGATCCGTGTACAGTTTAGCGCTGCCGGTCATCCCGTGGTGGGGGATCCCATCTACGGCCACGATCAATATCAGATTCCTCCCGGTGTAACCGCACGGCTGGCCCTGCACGCCGGGCATCTTATTTTCCGGCATCCACGCACCGGCCGAGAGATGGAATTCGTCTCTCCGTTGCCGGCGGATATCCGCAGACAGATGATCAAAGCCCGTGTAGCCCATCCGCTACGTGCTGCACCAGCGCTGCCGGATACCCAGGCAAGCCGCACGCAGCGCCGGGTTGCAACATTGTCGCCCAAAATCGCCCGCCGCCAGACTGGCCGCAGGCCCGCACATCCCCACAATCCTCCCGGTCGTCTCCAATCACCTGGCACTTAGTTCCAGAGTCGGCTTCGTTTATCACCAGGCTGCTGGTTTACCATCACACCCGGACAAGGTATTCTAAAGTAGATAGGCCAACACGAGATGGCGGCAGGAGCTTTGATCCGGAAGCTTTATTGCCGGTCGGTGCATCTTTGGAGATCGACTTTGAAAAGCCCTAAAAAAGCCAATCAGATTTACAATTACCTGCGTCGCAGTATTGAAACCGGCAAGTATGGTATCGGAGAGCGCATTCCCACCGAGCGAGATTTAAGCGCGCAGTTTAAAATGTCCCGTCCGACCGTAACCGGTGCCATCCATCGGCTGGTGGATGAGGGCCTGCTGCGGCGCAACGGCAAAGCCGGATCGGTGGTGCTGGCCGTACCGCCGCCACGCACCTGCACCTTCGGTGCCATTCTTTTGATGTTGGGGCGTCAACAGCAGGTGGAATCACTTTTTGGATTTGTCGGCCACGAATTGGCCCACCGCGCCGGTATGGACCAAAACGCCCTGTTGCTGCGTGACCCTTCCTGGGGTGATGATCCCAATGAGCCAAATTTAAGCATCCGCTATCGGGAAATAGCCGCTCAATTCATACAACATAAAGTGGCCGGCGTTTTTCTCATGCCGCAGAATATCCTGCCGGGGCAATATGTTTCCGCCACTGCCGCCATCGTCGAAGACCTTAAGGCCGCGGGTATTGCCGTAGTGTTGATCGACAGCGATATCATTCGATATCCGCAACGCAGCCAATTTGATCTGGTCGGTATAGACAACTTCAGCGCGGGTTATACCCTGGCCTCACACTTTATCGGTTTGGGCTGCCGCAAAATTGACTTTCTGGGGAACACCGCGCGCCATCCCACCCAGCAGGCGCGGGTCAGCGGGTATCTGCAGGCTCTGGCCGATCACGGCCTGCCGTCCGATCCTATTGCAGTCCAATACGGCAACCTGCACAGCGAGGAATTTGTGATTTCGACCTTACGGCGGCGAAAGCCGGAAGCGGTGCTGGTGCTCAGCGATTTTCGCGCCGCTTCGGTCCTGCGTTTCGCCCAGCAGGCCGGGATCAAAACTCCCCAGAATCTGCGCATCGGCAGCTTTGATGATCTGCCCATGGCGGCGCATTTATCTGTACCGCTGACCACCGTACGCCAGCCCGCCGCCGGAATCGGTGCCGCGGCCTACCAGATTATGCTCCAGCGTCTGGCTGAACCGGATCTGCCGCCTATGCACGTGCAGCTTAGTGGTGAATTGATCGTACGTGAATCCTCCGGCTCCGCCCGCCCCGCCGACACCCGGGCCTAAGCCGGACCTTTTTGAGAAGATGCTCATCCTGCCATGTCTCCACCGGCTGGCTTCTCTTGCAGATACAGTCTCAATGCGCGTGGCACATCAACTCGGCGTCCGCTTGGCCATGAGTGTTGCGGGAGTGCATCACGGCAAAAATACATAATAGGAGTATATATCACTATTTATTGTTTGCATTGCCGGGTGGCTTAAACAAATCATTGCTCAAAGGGTTGTATGCCCCAGATACTGTGGCAAGTTCCTTCTACCGGGCTTCATACGCCGGTTATTTTGTTTTTTGCCCCAGGTATTGATCTTCACTGACTTTTTCCAACCAGGTCACCAATTCACCGTTGAGCTTTTCCTGTATGGCAATGTGCGTCATCGCCGTCGTGGCCGTAGCACCGTGCCAATGTTTTTCACCCGGAGCAAACCAGATCACATCGCCTGGACGAATCTCTTCGATCGCTTTTCCTTCACGTTGTACCCAACCGCAACCAGCCGTTACCACCAAAGTCTGCCCCAGCGGATGGGTGTGCCACGCCGTGCGTGCCCCAGGTTCAAATGTAACGCTGGCACCCGCTGCCCGAGCAGGGGCTTCGGACTGAAAAAGAGGATCAATCCGCACCGCTCCGGTAAAATAGTCTGCAGGCCCTTTCACTGAATGCTGTGAACCATTGCGTTTTATCTCCATCAGATTTCTCCTTCAAAAGTGATACCCAGCCCTGGCCGCCACCGTGGCCGATCTACACAAGCAGCCGGAAACAGCGCCGGTACCCAACAACCCCAATCCGCCGCCTGACGCAAGCACTCCGCCGCTGCGTACCCCGGTAGGCCATCCAATTTAATTATAGGCACGCTTACCCGCCGACATATAAAATGATCCGTGCATGCGGCGATGGGCGGGATCACTTTCGGCCCGACTAATCGTCCCTGACCTGCAGATCGCCTCACCCTCTCTCGACAAACACCCTGCAAAATCGGACAATACCCAATATGGGGTTGTACGCGATGTCGTACATCCGTTGGCTCACCCGTCCGGACCGGCATGCCCAGCTTAAAGAGCCGGCACCGGGACGACGGCCGCAAGCAAAGGCGAAACAAAATTGATGACTGAATCCTACAATTCACTCTGTGATACGTTTTATACCAATACCATTCTTGGTACCGGGCTGAAGATGCCGTCCGACCGCGGCACGCTGGTTTCATTTTTTGAGCGCATGCAGAAAACCTTTCCCGGTCTGAATCATTTTGTGCAGCGCGACCGTGAAGGTGACCCCATGTTGCGGGAAGACCCGGACACTGGTACGTACCGCTGGCTGTCCAAGGGGGCCAACGTTCTGGCCAGCGGGTATGTCGGCCCGTCAGATCCGCAGGCGGCCTACAACTTCAGCAACGCCGTTCTGGAAGCTGCTCCCTATTACCTGTCGATTTCTCCCATTGATATGGAATACCTGGAAATCGCCTGGGGTTTTGAATTCCGCTGCAAGATGAACCACCACGAGATCATCGCGGAGGCGTTGTTTGGCGAGACTACACTGGGCCAGGTGCTAAGTGTTCCCGATTCCAAGGCCATTGGGTTTGGTGTGAGTGTGGCCGTAAGTGTCTCCTCCGATACGCGCACGCAATTTCGCATTGCCGTGCAGCCGCGTACCACGGTGCCGCAGATAAAAACCGGCCAGTTTGTGGAAGAGCCGCTGGCCATCATCGGAATTCTTCGCCAATGGCCCGGGCAAAGTCCCCGCCGCGATCTGCATGAATTGCACCGGCATCTGATCGATATCGGCGTTCCATTGGTGGAAGAGCGCCTGATCGGCCCGATTGTTACACCCATCCGACAGGCCATTGCCCGACGTATCTGATGCGAACCAACACGCACTCAGCCGCCCTGCGGCCGTTGGCGATTACCGGCGGCGGCATAAAAATCGCATTATTCCCCAGCGCCAACTCAGCCGGGCCTGCTCTGCCAGCGTTACGGTAAAACCGGCCTTAGTGATAAGCGCCGCGCCTCCCTTCAGGGAATGCAGCCCGACCAAAGGCCGCAGCGCCAACCGCCGAACCAGTTCCCGGCTTCGTTGCAACGGATAGTCGTGGCACCAATCCATGAGCAGCAAGATGCCGCCGGGCTTGAGGACGCGGTGCATTTCCGCCAGCATAAGTGCCGGTTCCGATATACAGTGTAAGGCGGCGGTGCAAACTGCCGCATCAAGACTTCTGGATTCCAGCGGCAACCGGCCCGCCCCCGCCTGCATCAGATACACCCCGCTGCCGAAATTCTTCGCCGCAGCCCGGGCCAATCGCGGCAGGCTTTCATCAATACCCACAATTTCCACCGTCGGCCAGCGATTGAAGATCCGCTCAATAAATTCTCCGTGGCCGCACGGTAACTCCAAGACGCGGTCATCCTCCGCTAAAATTAAAGGTTCCATGGCCCAGTCAAGAGTCATTTTAAGGTGAGAAGCCCAGCGGCAGTCAGCCCCACGTGGGGCCTTGCCAGGCTCGGAGCTGGTGGCCGCAGCAGATTTTGGTGAATCTTCGTCCATCTTTCGCCCTATGCACACAACACCCCCATTATGAAGCATGGTTGGCAGCAGAGCAATTCTTTTTAACGGTTAGGGACCGGACAAAAATAAATTCATGTTTTATGGCGCAGGATTTTGGCCGCCGCCAATTATGTTGCAGGGCGATTTTCACGCACAGACCGAATGAGTGTGTGCAGCGAGGTCATAGGATGCAGGGCAAAAAAGTATTCCCGCCATTTCGCGGCGGTGAGTTCGACGGCGTGCAAACGCAGGTAGGCCAACTGCTGGTCAATCGCCTGGAGGGTGGGTTGGGTGTGGGGTAAAAGCCGTTGGTTGATCTGATGCAATTCACGAAACCAACTTCGACGCGCGGCCGCACCGTCTCGACATCCGCGGCCCACACGGCGATCCGCCTGCAGGGAATCGCGAATCATGCGGATATTTTCACGCCGGGCATGAAGCAACCCTCTTACCGCCGGGTCCGACTCATACTCACGCGGCAACGCCAGTTGCGGATTATGCCGCAGGTGATGATGTTGCCAGCGCAAATCAGCGATGGATACCGGGCTTTCGTCCCGGCCGGGCAAATCCAGCAGCCAACCCGCCGATACGCAACCATACGGTGGTACTATTCCAAAAAAAGATTCCATTAAATGATCGGTAATTTGATCGTAAATTGCGCCACCAATGCCGTGGATAAAAACATTGGCCAGGGCCAGGCGGGCAAACATGGTCAGCGTAAGCGCCCGGGGCCGAATGGCCAGGTTATGTCGGGCCAGCAACTGGCTTAGTGCCTGGCCTTGCTGGTAACAATCTGCATCGCGCATGACTGGCAGCACAATCGGTCCGGCGGGTGTCATCAACGACGGCCCCGGGCCGCGGGAAATCAGCAAGCGGCTGCGTGGCTGGCCCGGGCCATAAATCCAAAATGGTAATTCCAACGCCTGGGCGGATAAAACCAGATCGGGCATGGGTTGTGCGGCGTTACGAATATGCTGGGCCACGCGGTAACGGTGCAGAGCCGCATTGTACTGTGCAGTCCAGGCCTCGGCCTGGGCGATCCAGGCGGTCACAAATCCCAACCATGCCGGTTTTTGGCAAAGGCGGCTGCATGGGGCGTGCCAGACCTTGAGTCCCAGCGAAGCTTCAAAACCAAAACGTGCCTGGCTCAACCAGGTTACGTAATCACTGGCCCGTCCGGCGGACAGCCGGGAAGAAAAATCCTTCCACGCATCGCTTTTCACCAGCGAGGTAGAGTTGATCGCATCCATCCAGCGCTGCCGCTTTAGCGGGGTGGGGGCGGTAATAAATTCAGCGGCCACAGATGGCGTATGTTCATCCCAGGTAATTCGCTGTCTGGCCAGGTGTCCGCTGTCCATCATCGGCACCTCCAGTCCGAGGTGGGCCAAAACATCATGATCCACCAGCAAATCAATCGCCACGGCGTTAGCCGTTTGTGCCAGATGATCCGCGGCAATCACCTTGGCCCACACACCCGCATGATAAAATTCCACCTGGTGGCCGGTGATGACCCACGGGAGGGTGAGAATGTCATCCGTCGGACCGGCAATCCCAATCGCTAAAGCGTGCTCCTGAATACTGGAGAGTAAATCTTCCCGGGCTTGCCGACGAAAATCGGAACTGGTCAGTGGCGTGGCAGCCGGGACAGCCTGTGCCGCCAGCGCCGCAGCCAAAGTGGCCGCCGGCGGTTCAAAAAGCACCATACCATGCCGACGCGGCGTAAGAATATGGTCCGGCCGCGGCCGGATGTACCTGTCGGTAAAGGGAAAAATATCCGCAGATGAGTCGATGGTTTTTTTCATGCACGATGGACTATACACGCTGCGGGGTAAAAGAGAATAGCACCAACCGTCTGGACGGACGGCCACGCGGTGGCAATGGGTCTGGCCCCGCCGATCCGCGATTTACCTGGCCGCCGCAATCGGCATGGCTGCGCCCAGTTTCAGTTCGGCAAAAAACACATCTTGATAATGACGCAACCGCGCATCAGGATTGTCCAATAAACCGCCGAAATGGCGGGTAGGATCGTTGTATATCAGGTCCACCGGCAATTCCACAATACGTAAGCCGGCGCGCTTCGCCTGCACCCAGAATTGCATCGGGAAGGCATAACCGCTTACCGTCAGGTGCAGCTTTTCCATGGCCGCCACCCGATGTGCCTTAAAGCCGCAAAAACTGTCCGTCAGCGACAGCCCCAGGTGTCGCTCAATCATGGCGGTAACTATCTGATTGATGGTGCGTCGATCTGGGGGTACCGCTGCAGTTCCCCAGTCCTGGCGCAAATAGCGGGAGCCGCTGATGATGTCGGCATCATCCGCGGCAATGGCGGCCAGAAAATCGACGATGCGCTCCGGCTCATGCTGCTCGTCGCAGTCCATGGTAATCACCCAGTCATAATGATGACGGGCGGCATAGTCGAAGGCATCGATGATACTTTCGCCGTAACCAAGATTTTGCGGATGGGTATGCACCGTAATATCGCGGCGCCCGGCCAAAATTGCCGACGTGCCGTCGGTAGAACCGTCATCCACCACCAGGACATTCGGGGCGTGGGTGAGAATACGGTCCAGCACCCGGGCAACGTACTTTTGTTCGTTAAACACTGGCACTGCTATCAGGGTTTTCATATCCAGCCTCTTTTACGGCATATATCCGGCATACGCCATACCGCCTAATCCTAGGCACGCTTCGGCCAGAGTCAAGGCCTATAGATGCCGCTCAATAATGTCCGGGCCGAACCTGGTTATAATACCGGGGCGGCGACATCTTTCCGGAGTTCAAGCTCATGGCCCCACCATCAGTCCATGGGTCGGCGGCACGTGCAAGCCGCTGGCAGAAATTCATGTCGGGTGCGGCCGAAGTGCCGTATGTGTTGATAGTTCGCTATGCCGATCCACCGCGACTCAGGCCCATGCCGCGTCCGGAAAATGACGCCGCCCGCCTGGAATGGGCCTGGAACAATTACCTCGATGGGCTTGGACGGATGGATTGGCTGGCCGATGACAGTCTGGCCTGTCTGGACTGTCTGGGTGGAACGGAACTTTTCGCCCAGGCTTTTGGCTGCCCGGTACACTATCCGGAAAACGATATGCCCTTCGCTCGGCCAGTTATTCACAGTGCCGCCGAAGTCAGTCGGATCCGGGTTCCCACACTCGACTCGCCCATATTGGCCAGACAGTTTAAATTTGCCGACGAATTGCGCCGCCGCGCCGGCCCGCAGGCTCTGGTTCGAACCGTTGATGTACAAAGTCCCATGGATATCGCCGCTCTGATCTGGGACAAAAACGATTTTTATCTGGCGCTTATGGATGCACCGGAGGCGGTCCGTGAATTGTCCACCAAAGTGCTGCAATTGCTCACCGCGTTTCTGGATGAGTGGTTTTCGCGATATGGCAGGCAGCACGTAGCCCACTATCCGGATTACCTTATGCCGCGCGGACTCACGCTTTCCGAAGATGAAATCGGGGTGGTCAGCCCGGAATTATTTGTTGATTTGTTTCTGCCGGAACTGGTTACGCTCTCTTCACATTTCGGAGGCATCGGTATCCATTGTTGCGCTCATTCCCGCCACCAATGGGATAATTTGCTCAAGATTCCGAATCTACGGCTCCTGAATTTAGTTCGGCCCATAGACCAGCGGCAGCAGGCCTATCGGCACTTCGCTATCCACACCCAGCAATGGCATGACATAAGTACCATAACCGAGGCGCAATGGCTGATTAACCAGGTACCCATGGCGCGAGCCGTGCTGGAAGTGGTGGCTCACAGCCGCGAAGAAGCGTGCCAACTGCTGGAAAATCTTCAGGCCATGACGAGTGCCCGGTGAGCCGCACCGCGATGTTTGCGCATGCCCCAATCGGGCGAAATTCCGGTGATTGCCGGCATACCTGGGCAGCCCCGGATTCACATGGCCCGACGCCAAACCTTTTGGTTGACAATTCGTATTAAGACCGGTAAGAGAAAAGGCCCGACTGTGAAAGCGGGGCAGAAAGGCTTTAACCCAGGGGGCTTTACCCGGAAATCCGGTATTTTTCTGAAAATCGATGGAGCAATGCAGTAATGCAAAATGCGGCGGAAATTGTGGTACAACGGCTCACCAAGGATTATGGTCGATTCCGGGCGGTGGATGACATAAATTTTGAAGTGGCCAGGGGCAGCGTGGTCGGTTTTTTAGGGCCTAACGGGGCTGGCAAAACCACCACCATCCGCATGCTCACCTGTTACATGCCGCCTTCCAGCGGGCAGGCTCGCGTGGCCGGTTTTGATGTCTTTAGCCAGTCGCTTCAGGTTCGGCAGAACATCGGCTATCTGCCCGAAAATACCCCTTTGTATCCGGAAATGCGCGTGGAGGAATACCTGGATTACCGCGGCAAACTGCGCGGCCTGAATCGCACCGCCCGCAAACAGCGCATCGCCGAGGTGGCCGATCGCTGCTGGCTTACCGATCGCCTGCGCTGGCTGGTGGGAAAATTATCCAAGGGTTATCGCCAACGGCTGGGCATTGCCGATGCCCTGCTGCACAATCCTCCGGTGCTGGTGCTTGACGAACCCACCGTCGGGCTGGATCCTTCGCAGATCCGCGAAGCCCGGAAACTCATCGCGGAATTGGCCGGCCGCCATACCGTGCTGCTTTCCACCCATATTCTTTCCGAGGTGGAACTGGTCTGTCAGCGCGTGATTATTATTGGTCGCGGTAAAATTCTGGCCCAGGGTACGCCCGATGAACTCAAACAGCAATGTGCCCGCGCCGGTGCCGCGGGATCCAGATTGTTGGTCGAAGTGCGCGGTCCGTCGGATCAGGTTCTTAGTGCCATCAAGGCCCTGCCCGGCGTGGAAAAAGTGCAGGTACTTGCGGATGGGCCGGTGCAATCGCTGGCGGTAGTGGGGCGGCTGGATGCCCAACTGCGCGAGCAGATTGCCGCCCTGGTGGTGCAGCGGGGCTGGGCCTTGCGTGAAATGAGAATCGGCGGAGCCACACTTGAGGAATTCTTCGTCCAGATTACTGATCCGGGAACCAGTCAGGCCGCGGCTTGAAGGCCTGGCCGCGTGCCGCCGGGAATGCCAAATCAATCGCCAGGCCATCTGCCGCGAACTGGTCCCCCGGAAATTAAGTCAATGGAGTAGCTGTTTATGTCAAGAATCATGGCGGTGGCGGGGCGCGAACTTAAAAGCCTGTTTTATTCGCCTGTGGCCTACATTGTACTCGTCTTGTACCTGCTATTTGTAGGACTGTTATTTTCAATGCTGGTGTTTATTCCCGGCGAACTGGCCAATCCGCAGCCCATGTTTGCATGGAATCATTTAATCCTGATCTTCATTGTGCCGTTTATCACCATGTCCCTGCTGGCGGAAGAATACCGTTCCGGGCGCATAGAAGTTTTGCGCACCAGCCCGATAGCGGAAATGGAAATTATTCTGGGTAAATTTCTCGGAGCCATGGGCTTTTATTGCGTGGTTATTGCCTCGAGTTTGGTGTTTGTGCTGACCCTGGTGGCGTTTGGCCGGCCCGATTTTCACCCCATCTTCACCAGTTATCTGGGCTTGCTGCTGATGGGTTCCATGATGGTGGCCATCGGCGTATTTTTCTCCGCCCTTTCCGAGCACCAAATTCTTGCCGCCATGAGTACCTGTGTAACCCTGGTGGCCCTGGGTATTCTGGTGGGGTTTGTGCGGCAGTTGGTTCCCACGTCCTGGTTTGCGGCCACCCAGATCCGCCACGTGCTGGGTTATATGGCCATTGAATCGCACATGGCCAATTTCGCCCGGGGCGTAGTGGACACGCAAAATATCGTTTATTTTTTAACCGGTACCTGCTTGTTTCTCTTTTTAACTTACGTGGTACTGGAAAGCCGGCGTTGGAGGTAACAACCCGCCACAACAGGCGATCATCAGGAGTGAAACTAAAATCATGGCAGCAGCAGAAAATAAGGATGACCTTCCCACCGCAGCACCGCAAAACCGGATGCCTGGCAGCCAGGTTGATGTGAGTGTCTCCGGCCGGCAGCGCTGGTTGTATGGTGCCAACACCGCCATTTTAATCATCATTGTTCTGGCCATGGTCGTTTGCCTGGACTGGCTTTCGGTGCGGTTTAACTACCGTAAAGACCTGACCACGGGCGGAATTTATTCGCTTTCTCCGCGCACCAAAAAGCTCCTGGCCCTGGTGGACCATCAGAAAAAACGCATATATCTGGTCAATTTATATCCGCAGGGACAGCCACAGGGCCGGTCCGGTATCACTGAATTTTTGCAGGGGCGCAAGGTCCAGCAGCTCATCAAGGAATACAGCCGCAATTCCAGTTACGTGCGGGAATTCAAGACCACCCATGGCCGCAAGGCCCTGGAAGAACAAATCCGGGCCCGGTTCAAGGGCGAATTTTCGCCCTATAAGGCTGCTGCCCGGCAATTTACCCGGCTGGCCCTGCAAATCAAAAAGTTTTTGGCCGCCGAGGCTGCCGGATGGGGCCGCCTGGCCCAACAACCGGGCCTTACCGCCCAGCAGCAGCAGGTGGCCTTATCCGTACAATCTGTTTTCGACGGCAGCTTGCCACGCGAGATTGCCCGCACCCGGCGTCATGCCCAGAAGGCCTTGCATTCAACCTTGCCGGATTGGCCGCGCGTATCCAAAGAGCTTTCCGATACCGCCAAAATGCTGGCCTCCAATCTATCCGCTCTGGGCAAGCCCGATGCACTGGAGCAATCCACCAATATTCAGCTTGGCTCCGCCATTACCGCCTACCTGAAAGGCCGCACCGCCGTCTACCACAAGGAAATCGCATTATTAAAGGCTTATCGCCAAAAAATTACGGCTATCAAACCCTTGCGAGCCGGAGCCATCCTGCACGAATTAACCCCGGATTCGCTGCTGGTGATGGGGCCTGAAAAACTCAAGGTGCTGCCGAGCTATTCGCTTTTTAAGCCGCGCAGCGCCGGCCTGGGGCAGGGGCCTGAATATGTATTTAACGGCGAACAGGCCGTCAATTCCGCTCTCCTGGGAATGATTCAAAAACACCGCACCAAAGTGGTGTTTGTCAGCATCAGTCCCACCAATCTCATCAGCACCGGAGGCCCATTCAGCCGCATTGCCGCCCAGTTAAGGCGCAGTAATTTCAAGGTTTTTCAGTGGTCACCCACGCCGGTAAATCCGCAGCAAGGCCCCGCCGGTCCGCCGCCGGCCATGGGCAAAGGCGTCATCTGGGTGGTGGTGGAATTGCCGCCGCCCGGCCAGGAATCCTATCTGGCCGGTATGATCAATGCGCAACTGGAATCCAAGGTGCGCCAGCACCTGGCAGAGGGCGGCAATGCCCTGTTCCTGCTTGGTTCCATGCCTGAACAAATGTTGATGAGCTTTCAGGGCAAGCTGCCCTTCAAGGGACTTCTGGGCGGCTATGGCGTTCGCTTCAGGCCCACCTACAGCATCGTGCAGCGCACCCAGACATCACGCCATGGCTATGTGGCCATGCCGGAAGTGCAGGTCAGCACGTTCCCCAAAACTATCATCGGTCGCCCGCTGGAATCCCTGGCCACGCTCTTTGCCGGACAGATGATGGCCCCCAATCAATTCCTGCTGGCACCCACCGTAGTTGAACCTCTGGCCCACCTGCCCAAAGGCACCATGGCCAAAGTTATTGTCCAAACCTCCGCCGGTGTCGATACATGGGGACAGCCATCGGGTTATACAGGACGAGCCGTTTTTCAGCCTGGCACCGATCTGCCCGCACCTTTACCCCTGGCAGTAATGGCCCAGAAGGGTACCACACGGATCGTGGCGATAGGTAATGTACTTTTTGCCTCCAACCAGATACTTGAAAGCGGCCAGCCTTATGTTACCGGCGGACAACTGGGATGGGTTTACAATTATCCCGGCAATGCCGAACTGTTGGTAAATGCCATGTATTGGCTGGCCCACGATTCGCACCTGATTGCCGTAAGCCCGCGGGCCACGGTGGCACTCCGCATAGCCCGCATGAGCTCCGGCGAAGAAACCATGGTGCGGCTATGGAGTTTCATCGGCCCGGCCTGTTTGGTAATTGTGGCGGGCTTTGTGGTGTTTCTGGTGCGACGGCGTGTATAACGCGCTACGTAACATCGCCCGGCATCAAAAGGCAATAAAGCCGGCATTCCGGGTAAAACCGGGCCGCACCAGAGGGTGCGGGGTTTTGCCCATCGGTTGTTGGTAAAGGAAACTTGCACATGAATTTTCGTCTGACCACCGCGGCACTGCTCATTCTGATCGTTCTGGCAGGTATCGTCATTTATATGTCGAGCCGGCCCGCGCCACGCCGGCATACGGCTACCGCCGGCCGGGTTTTCAATCCCGCGCCGGTTACCATGGCCAAAATCATCTATGCTCCTTCCGCCAAACCTGTGAGGGAGTTTGTCCGTGTCGGCACCCACTGGAAAATTGCACAGCCAATTTCAGTCTGGGGGCGAGATTTCAAAATCGGCGATATCGGCGATACCCTGCGCCAACTGAAATACAAATACCGCCTGGCGGTCCAGCATACCGGCCCGCATTCCCTCCAGGCCCTCGGTCTGGCTCCACCACGCGCCGTAGTAACGCTCACCGACAACACCGGCCACAAGTTCAGCCTCAACATCGGCCGGCACCTGGTCAACGGCCGGCTTTACGTGCAGCCCAGCGGTAAGCCGCACTGGGTCTATGTGGTTCACGCCGGATGGTTTTCCCGGCTCACCCAGCCCATTGCCCGTTTTCGCGATCGCAACCTCACCCGCTTTCATATCAAGGCCGTTTCAGGAATTATCCTGCAACATGGCCCGCAGATCATTCATCTGCAAAAACTCCAGGGCAAATGGATCATCACCCAGCCTGTGCATTGCCCCGCCCGGCCCGTGGCTGTGAGCAATTGGCTTAGCAATCTCCAGAGTCTTCACGCGCACCGGTTTTCCACCGTCCCCGCCAATACCGCAGGCCTGACCAATCCGGTGGCCACGGCACAAGTGCAATTTGCCGCACCGGCCAAGCCGCCCACCACCATGCCTGGTATGACCATGCCTGCCACCCAACCGCAGCCCCTGGTGGTAACATTCGGACGCTACACCGATTTAACCCGTGGCCATGTCTATGTCAGCAGTAATCAGGACCCAGGCACAGCCGTGCTAAGCAGCGTTTCCATGAATCATCTGGTAAAAACGTTAAGTCAGTTACGCGATCATGCCCTCACCCGAGCCGCGGTCTCCAAAGCCGACCACATCGTCATCACACGTAGAGCCGGCGTAATTTCTCCGGAAATAGCACCAGCCATATTTCCCCACCTTTACCTGATGAAGTCCGCCAGCCACCATTGGCGCATGGGAACCACCTCCACGCAATTTGCCGGTGGGCCTTTGCTGGCCGCTTCAACCAAGGCTGTGGCCGCAATAACCAAGGCCCTGTCCAAGCTGCGAGCCACCTCCTTTCTGGATTCGAAAATCAATTTAACGGCCTTGGGGCTTCAACCGCCGTGGGCCGCGCTGGAACTGCAAATTCCGGGACGTATTCATCCCTGTCATATCCTGATCGGGCAGAGGCAAAAAAGCGGTTTGCTGCCGATGAAACGGCCCTCCTGGCCTAGTGTTTATCTGGTGCATTCCTGGAAAACAAGCGCCATTTTACCCCAGGCTACCGCACTAAGAAGCCTGAAAATTGCCGACATTGCCGCGGCCTCCATTCAATCGCTTGTTGTTGGCCGCCGCCACCCCGCCGATCAGGCCGCTTTCGTGCAGCATGGCGGCAAGTGGATGCCGGGCAAGCTGCTGGGCGTCGCGGCAACTCCCGCCGAAACGCAAAAGATTGCCACACTTGCGGCGCAAATCGTCCATCTACGTGCCAAACGCTGGATCAGCGTGCAGCCGCCCAAGCCTGCTCCCGGCGTCATTGACATTGCGCTCACCATTTCCCGCATGCCCCAGCCGGTTGCCAAGGCGGTTGGAAAAATGCAGATGCCCATGGTCGGCCCACAAAAGCCTATTCTGATTCAGGCACAACTGAACCTGTGGCCTCCCGTTGCCAAACCCGAGAAAAGTAAATCTAAACCCACCTGGCGCGCAGTGTACACCGCCACCGGTACCCGCCAGAATTGGACCTTTGTTCCATCTGCTGCCTTGGTAAAGGCCGCCGAAGCCGTGCTTCAACCGGCGACGCCTGAATAACGCGATTCCACCGGTTTGAAGTTCAGGTGGGCTATAACGGCATCAATGTAATCCATACGATGCAGACCGTAATCGCCGAAAAAGGCGTGCTCAAATAAATCCACAGCCAGCAGCGGCCGTGCTTTCCACAACGGCCCGCTGGCCATCTGCTGGCTGGGCAGGTTCCACAAACGCCCGGTACATTCATCCAGCATCGTCCAGGTCCAGCCGCGGCACGTGCGGGCGGTTTGCCGCAGGTCCTTAAGATAATTATCCAGATTTCCAAAGCAGGCGCAAATCGCCTCCAGCAGTTTACCCGTGGGCGGTATGCCCTGCGCTGCGAGAATATCAAAATAAATTTCATGGTTTCGTACGGCCGAAAGCACAAACGTCAGATCGCCCTTGAGATTGGCAATTTCGGTGGCTTGCGCCGTACTGCGTGTGCATTGTATTTGCGTCAGTCGCTCGGTAAGGTCCTGCCCCTTTTGTACGTGCGACAAATAAAGCTTGTAATGTTCTTCCATCGTGCCGCGGCTCACCACGGCGCAATCCAGCAGCCCCGGAAAAGTTTTTGCTTCAAGTACACGCACCATTCCACCAATCTGGCAATGCCACATTGCCGCACAACACACGTACCACCCTGGGCCTGCGCTTAAGGCCCTGGCCTGCATCCTGCAAAATCATTTTACGCCGCCGATTTTTGGATACCCCGTTTCAACTTCTACCGTATGTTTATGTTACCACCAATTGTACCAGATTGGAAAAAGGGATCGTGAGTCTTTAATTTGCCCCGCCGCCCACGCCGTTGATATCGACATTTTAATATCCACCCGTCTTTTGTCTTTACATTACCGCTGCGGCGGAATACTATGATACCATTCTTAATCGTGGCGGGTGGGCTGAACTGGCAAAAATGCCGCCAGCGCCCCACAACTATCAAAGTTCGTTGGAGAATCATCATGGCTGATAATCCCTATAGCCAATCGTCCGCGACACCTTCATCTACCCCCTCGGCCGGGCCAGGGCCGGGCATGGCTCAGTGCAGCGTTACCCACAAATGGTTCCCGGAAGATGAGTTGATCATGTTTCAGGGGCAGTTGGTCAGCGCAGAAGGCAAACAGGTTCTGCTGGACCGCCTGCTCACCGGGGCTGACGCCCCTGATGCCATGATCCGCCCGGGAGCCTGGCGGCGCATCGGCTGCATTTTTCTTGTTGACGGAATCCTAATTGGCGTGTTCAGCATAATTGTTAATTACATGTTCGGAATACCGTTAGGCACGCCCACAACCGATCTGTCGGTAATGTTCAACCGAATTGTGGCTTCAGTTGTCGCGCTGTCGGCAGCCATCCTTTATTTCGGTTTGCTCCATGGATGGAAAGGTCAATCGCTGGGAAAAATGGTTGGCAACCTGCGCGTCGTCAACTTGGATGGCTCGCCAGTGTCCAAACCCCAGGCCTTTGCCCGGGCCGTGGTGTACTTATTGGGCAATATTCTTTTTATTCCGGTTTTGATTCTGGGAGCCGTTCTGAAAAGTCCCCAGTTTGTCATCATCGGATCGCTTCTGGCTGGCGCATGGGGCTTGGCAAACGGTATTGCGGCCTTGGTAGACACCCGCATGCAGCGAACCCTGCATGACAGAATCTGCGGCACACGGGTGATCGTGATCCACGGCTAAGGCTGGCCATCACTGGGCGCAGCCCGGCAGTTCGCATCACCAGGGTGCTGACGCTTGCGTGATTGCCAGCACTGGTGCCGGGCAAAATTGCATCCGGTTCCCGCCGCTTATGAACCGGCCGGAATAAATCAACTGACGTCTATGGGTGGGTATCATGCCACGATATTTGCTTACTACCCCCGAACAGGTAACCTTGAGTTATCAGTTGGCGGGCCTGTTTACCCGGGCCATAGCGTACCTGATTGACGCAATGATCATGGTGGCATTTATGCTGGCGGTAATTCTGATTGCCTTGCTTGCCCCCAGCGTCCTGAGCATCGTGATAATTCTACTGGCGGTGTTTGCCACCATGCTGGGATATTTCATTTTATTTGAATCGCTATGGTCGGGCCAGACACCCGGCAAACGAGCGATGAAAATCCGGACCATCGATGCCTCCGGCGGCCGATTGACCACCACCGCTGTTGCCGTTCGCAATCTGGTGCGCATGGTCGATATGCTGCCGATACTTATGTTTCTTGGCGGCGTGGTGGCATTGATGGATCCTTACCACCGACGGCTGGGAGATATGGCCGCCAACACCATTGTGGTGCGCTATCGCCAGACGGGCCTGCCTAAATCTGTTGTCCGCCGCGAAGCCCGCCACAACAGTTTTCGCAGCGATCGTGTTCTGTGCGCACGAATCATCGCCCGTATCGGGCGGGAAGAACGCGATCTTATCATGGACCTCACGCTGCGACGGGAGCAGCTCCAGCCATCAACCCGCGAACGCATGTTTGCCGATATGGCGGCCCATTGCCGCAGCCGCCTGGGTCTGGACGAAAGCTGTTATAATCTCAGCGATGAGCAGACGGTTTTGAATATCGCGCTGATTCTACAGGATGGATGGAAAGGGGATACGTTATGACTGTGTCAACCACCAGCCCGGTATTCCTTCCGGCCGACGTTGCCAATCGTGTTGTTCCATGCCCTCGTTGTTCGGGAACCATGGTTGCTGCGGCCAATGCAACCTTTCATTGCATCCGCTGCCGCATGCAGGTCAGCGCAGAGCTGTTTAATCCTGTTGCGCCGGTCATCCACCGCCCGGAATTGGCCCTTAGTGAACACGCCACCTGCGTTTACCACCCGCAAAAAAGAGCAGTTACGGTATGCCATGGCACCGGCAACTTTATCTGCGCGCTATGTGCGGTGGAAATCAAGGGAAAAACTTACAGCGCCCAGTATCTGGAAACCAGCGCCGGAAAAAAGGCCATCGATGGAGTCGCCGGCCAATTTCTACCGCGCCCCGATCGCGTAGTCAGAAATATCCTCGTGGCTTTGTTTATTCCTTATATCAATGCATTGGTGCTGGCGCTGTTCCCGGTTGCGGCGATCTATGGCTACGTACAATGCAGCAAAATAACTGATTTGCGGCGTCAGAACGTGCTCTACCGCGAGCTGGTTGGAAAATGGCGCATCGTTATCGATACCATTTTACTTTCGCTGGTGCTGGCCGGCTGGCTCCTTTTGGTGTTGGTAATGGTGGTGTTGATTTTACGCCGCTACTCTTATACTTCATCGTAACCACGGGGTTTCAGGATTTTTTACCATGGCCAGGCACGAGCTTTTTCGATTCTCCACCTTTTTAGATCGCCGCACCGCTCTGATTATGGATCGTGAGCTGGTGGTCCTGGAGCATCAATTTTTCAACAAAGACCGCATCCGCCGAATTCCGTTCGATCAGGTAGAATATGTGCTGTACTGGAAGCGCCTGGCTGGCGGGCAATTAACGGTTTTTGTTCTGCTTTTCCTGGGCTGTTTCATCGGAGGGACAGCAACTCTCGCCCATCGTGCGGCCGGTGGTGTTCCCAGCCTGGTATTCGGCACGATTCTGCTGGTTTGCGCTGTGGGAATGTTGGTGCTGATTGGCATCGCCCTGTATAAAGGCCGGCAGCACCTGCTGATTGCCCGCGCCGGAATAAAAGTGCATCTTCGCGGCAGTATGGGGCCGGCAAAATTCCAGCGGTTGGTAACGCAAATTGCCACGCGAACCCGCGAAGTCCAATCCGCCCTGGTGGCCCCCGCCGCTACGGAAGCTGATGCGGAAGCAGGTGGTCCTGCACCGCCCGCAGATGCACCTCTTCAAACTGCCGATAGCCCGGCTGTGGAACCTTCGCCAGCGCCATCCTCGTAGCCGACCGGGGCCCTCCAGTCGCGGCGAACCTCAATTGCATTCCCGAATCCTCCTGCCCGGCCAGCCAAGCCCGTACCTCTACGCCAATATCGCAACCGATGGTATGATGTCTCCACCGTTTTCCTGTACGCATTACAAAGTGCAAAGAGTATGGCATTAAAGAAAACATTCTGCCAGAATCACCCGGATCGTCCGGCGATCGGCATTTGTGTCATCACCGGGCAGCCCATTTGTGAAGAATGTTCCACCCGTTATGAAGGCGTCAACTATTCGCGTGAAGGCCTGCGGATTCTCCAGGCCCGGCGTGCGCAGCAAAACAAAATCCATTGGTGGCCGGATCGCATCTGGCTGGTTTCAGCCACACTTTTAAGTCCGCTATGCGTCCTGCTGATCTATCTGGGTTTGCTGGCGCTGATCTTTGAGCTTGGATTGCGGAGTTGATTTATGCCCACACCCCAGCAAGCCATCGACCTGCAATCCAATAATGATTTTGCCGGCAGTCTGGATTCGGGCCTGGAATTCATCCGCACTTCCGCCGCCTGGGTTATACCCGCATACGCACTGGCGGTGGCTCCCACAGCGCTGCTGATTCTCTCCATTATTGCCGACATTGCCCGGCATCGGCCCAGTACGGCCACATTCTATTGCTGGCTTCTGCTGCCCGCCATGGCCTGGCGCTGGTGCGTTCTGGCCGTTATCCAGCAACGTGTGTGCTGGGCGATCACCGGCCAAAATGATACCCGCATATTGAAGCGACGCCTGTTCCCCCTCATAATCGCCCGGCTGCCGCTGGCGGTCTGGGTGGTATGGGGATGCCGGTTGCTGCTGGTATCCGGCATACCCGCATTGATGTTAAGTGCCCTGGTGGCACCAGCATTGCTCGATGCCCCAACCCTCTCATGGAAACACAGCATCCGGCCCTTGATCGGAGCTTTGATTTCCTCCAGCGTCTGGCGACACTTTTTGACCTTGCTCGTAACTTTTCTGATGGTCTATATTGGCCTGGTGGCCACGATAAGCCTGATGGCCGATATGGTTATACCGTCATTTGCCGGCGTATCGGATCTGCGACTGCAACTGCTGCTGCACAGTTCAGCCCTGAAAATGGGCCTCGGGCTTTTTATCTGGATGGCCTTTGATCTTCTCTGGCACGTCAGCTCGGTCATTGTGTTTTATCATCTCCAGTCGCGCCAGACCGGTGCGGATCTTCAATTTCGCCTCCATGGCCTGCGGAGGACTGTCGCATGAATGTCCGCAGCATGTTTGGCCTGGCCATGATCAGCTTACTGTTCCTGACCGTTCAGGTCCGCGGCAATCCGGCAGCAGGAATATCGCGCCCCCGGATGTTCTCCCATCCGCACCGTCAGTTGCGCCAAATTCTTGCCCAGCCACCCTTTCAACAATGGCGCTGGCGGGAAAAGGCCCATACCTCGCCGTTGAACAATCCCCTGGCACAAGCCATCAGCAAACAGTGGAACCGCATCGTGAAATGGCTAAGGCGGATCTTTTTTCGCCACCATCTCCAGCGCCCAACCCCAGGCGGCAATTTTTCCGGTCCGCCCTTTTCTATTGGCATGTTTCTCGAAATTATGGGGTGGATTGTGGGCATTGTGCTTGTGGCAGGCATCCTGATGGTGCTCTTCCGCTGGTGGCCCGTCGCCAAAACCAAATCCAATCCCGCCGCCTCCAGTTCATTAAGCCGCAACAGCATTGAACAAGCCATGGAACAGGGGGACGCCCTGGCCATGGCCAGCGACTCCTGGATGTCAGCCGCACAGCAATTCGGCAGTGAAGGCAATTTCCGTGCCATGTACCGGGCCATGTATTTGTCATTGCTGGCCGGCCTGCATCAATCCGGTAAAATCCGGTTCCGCCGCAACCGCACCAATTGGTATTACGTACACGATTTTCACGGCCAAATGCCGGAACGACAATTATTCGGCACGCTCACCGACCTGTTTGACCACGTCTGGTACGGCCGAAAACTTTACCCCGGCCTGAGTACCGATACGCTGCGCCAGCAGATTCGCCTCCTTTGCACCGGAACAGACCAGCCACAACCCGTAGCGGTTCCCGGTCATGCACCCCTGCGCCGGGAGGATGCCCTTGCGTAAAATCATACCCGTATCCCTGGCCCTGGCCTTCTTTATCCTGTTGATCTGGCTGCTCGTCGATCTGGCCTGGAGCACAGCACGTGGTAGCTCCCAGATGCCGCTTTACAGTGCTTACCGGTTTGATCCCTACGGGTCAGCCGCATTGACGCAATTTCTTCGCGCCACCGGCCGACGCGTTACCCTGCTCACCCACCCCATCTTGCCCCACGGTGCTGCCGGTGTTTTGATCAATGTAACAGCTCCTTATACCTCCGGTATGTTGGAAGATTATTCCACCCACAAACACTACAATCCCCATTTGCTCCACTGGATAGCCAGCGGCAATACGCTCATCGACTTTACGCAAAATGCCACTGGTTTGACAGCGTATTTTAAGTTACGTGTCCTGGGTCTGGCCGAGCCTGCGCACTCTGCCAGACCCAAACACCATAAGTCGCACCAGAAAAAACATGCCCAACCCTCACCTCTGCACCACCGGTTTTTGCTGCCGGCCAATGTCCCCGCGTGGGTCACCATCATGCAAAATGGGCGTAGCCCACACCTGCTTGCGCCCTGGATTAAAAATGTGCCCTGGCATTATTCCCATGCGGCCAGTTCCCTCCTGCCCGCGCAGCGCCGTCGTTTGCAGTTGCTGGCACCGGCGGACTTCATTATTCCCAAAAAGGACTCCCATTGGCAGATTCTGGCCAAAACAAAATCCGGACCGGTGGCCATTGAAAGGCACCTGGGCCGGGGCCGCGTGATTTTCGTCGGCTCGCCGTGGCTTATGCTCAACGGCGGTATAGCCCATGCCGGTAACCTGGATTTTTTGCAGGCCCTCTTACCCGATAAGCCGGTAATCCTGGACCAATGGAGCCTGGGCGTGGGCCATAACTATACCACCTTGGATATCCTCCGCCGTTACGGTCTGATACCGGCGCTGCTGGAACTGATTCTACTGCTGATGGCCTATGCCTGGAGTTGCCGGGGCTACCCAGCCGCGCCGGCCGCCGATTCTAAAGGATCGGTGCGCTCGAGCGTGGAACATATTGCCATGCTCGGCCACCTCTACCAAAGTTCGCTTTCCGAACCGGAATTATTTCAATGGGTTCACCACGAAATCACCCATCGCATCGCTGCGGCCCTGCGTTGCCGTCCGGAACAAATGCCCACCCACCTGCAAAAACAGCCCGTATCTGTCCGGCAGGGGTTGCAGTCCATTCTCGCAGGCCTGCAAATGGTAGAACGCGGGCTGGCCGAACCCTCGGCAAAATCCAACGCCCGAAAAGCGGCCCGCCGTCGTACGCTGGCTGATTTAATGACACAATCCTGGCACCTGGTTAAGGAGATACATCATGGTAGACACCCCGGATCCAAACCTGCAACCGATAATCCAGTCGCTGCAGGCCGCAAAAGCTGAAATTAAAAAAGTGGTTCGCGGTCAGGAAGCATTCATTGATCTCATGCTTACCGCCCTCCTGGCCGGCGGACACGCCCTGCTCGAGGGTGTGCCCGGAACGGCCAAAACATTAAGCGTACGAACTCTGGCCATGACGCTTTCCTGCCGCGCCAAACGCATACAATTTACCCCGGATCTCATGCCCTCCGATATTCTCGGCACCACGGTCTTTACACCCGGTGCCAACGAATTTCACCTCCACCAAGGCCCCATCTTCACCGATCTTCTGCTGGCTGATGAAATCAACCGCGCCCCGGCCAAAACGCAATCTGCTCTGCTCGAAGCCATGAGTGAGCAGCACGTTACCATTGATGGCCAGCGACATCTGCTTTCTCCTGTCTTTACCGTCTTTGCCACCCAAAATCCGGTGGAATTTGAAGGCACCTATCCCCTGCCTGAAGCCCAGCAGGACCGGTTCCTGATTAAAATTCCGGTAGATTATCCCGATGAAGCGTCCGAGCGCCAGCTCCTTGACGCCATTGATCAGGGCCATCCCCCGGATCGCCTCGAAGCCTCCGGTATTGCCCCCGTGCTCACCCTGGATCAACTCACCGCAGCCCGCGAGAATCTGGCCAAGGTCCGTGTGGAACCGGCCATTGTGGAGTATCTCTTAAAACTGGTCCGCGCCACGCGGAAACATGAATCCGTGGTCCTTGGCGCCGGGCCACGTGCCTCTATTTCACTCCTCACGTGCGGCAAGGCCTGGGCCTTGATTCATGGCCGCGATTTTGTAACCCCGGATGATATCGCTCGGCTGGTCGGGCCGGTCCTCGCCCACCGCCTCACCCTTTCCGCCGATGCCGAAGTGGCCGGCACACGCAAGGCCGAAGTGCTCGATCAAATCATGGATTCGCTTGAGGTTCCACGATGAACATACCGGGGAAAGCAACCATCTGGTCTCTCGCCGCCATTTCGGCGCTGCTCCTGCCGGCAGCGCTTAGTCGGCCGTTGCTGGCCGTTGGCTTGAGTCTCAATCTTGTTGTGGCCCTGTTATTGGTCCTCGATGTCGTGGTCCTCCGCAAAACCACCTTGCGCATAACGCCGGAATTTCCCCTTCGCGGCGAAATCGGCACCGCCTTGCAACTCGCGTATCGAATTGAAAATCTCTCCGCCCGCCGCATCATCATCACCTTGGAACAACCCTGGCCCGCCGGCTTGCCCGGCCAATCTCCGCCCATCCATATCACCATGGCCCCGATGGAGTCAGTTTTAGCCTCCCTGGCCATAACTCCCGCGGCCCGCGGACCGCTGCAATTAAATCCTCCCGTCATCACCATGAGCTTCCCCATGCCCTGGGCACTGCGGCGCAGCTCCGGCCCGCAACCACCGGCAATCCGTATCTACCCCAACCTGCGCAACATCCGCCGGTTTGAAGTTCTCCGCCAACATCACGCCCTGGCCATGATGGGCCTGCATCAGCGACGCATTTTAGGCAGTGGCCGTGAGTTTGAGCAGCTCCGGGATTACCTACCAGACGATGACTTCCGCGACATCAACTGGAAAAGTTCCGCCCATCACCAGCGACTCATGACCAATGTTTTTCAGGTGGAACGCCAGCAGGACGTACTGCTTTGCCTTGACGCCGGCCGTATGATGGCCAATTCCATCGGCACACGCACCATGCTGGATTGCGCTATTGACGCAGCCATCATGCTAGGCCATGTGGCAATCCGCCAGAATGACCGTGTTGGTGCCCTGGTTTTCCGCCAGTCCGTTACCGCCTTTATCAAACCATCCGGGTCATCTCCGGCTATGCGGTACGTGCTGGATGCCCTGGCCGATTGCCAGGCCGAAATGGTATATCCCTCCTATGCCGCGATGGCCGCCGCCATTCGCCTCCGCCAGAACAAGCGATGCATGATTTTTCTTTTCACCGATCTCAACGATCCGCAGTTGGCCGAGAATCTGCTCGATTCCGCCGTCCTGCTGCGCCACCGGCATCTCTTAAAAGTGGTGTCGCTGCGCGATCCCTTGCTGGATCGTATTGCCGACGGCCCAACCCCAACCACTGATCGCTTTTTTCAAGCTATCGCCGCCCGCAAGCTGGTCACCGAACGCGACAGCCGTAAACGTAGGCTGTCCATGGCCGGGGCCAGCCTCATCGAAGCCAATGCCGACACCCTCACCCTTGGGGTCATCAATGCCTACCTGGCCATTAAATCCCGCCAGTTGGCGTAGAGGCCCCCGATCGCTTCATTCGTCGGTGGCGGGATCCCACTGCGGCTTTTTCAATGGCATGAAAAACAGGTAGACGATCAGCGAGCAAAACAAGGCACAGGCAAAAAATATCTTCAAATAGTACGGCAGCACCGGGGCCGTAATCTGGCTGAAGCCCCCTTCAATCAATCCCGCCAGCACCAGCATGTGCGCACAACCGATCAGCAGATTCAGTAAATCCCGGCGTTGGTCCCGCACGTTTGCCCACACCGCGCCGTGTCGCCCGCCACCCGTCCACATCGCCCGCGCAATCATCAGGCCCGCCGTTGCGGCAATACATATTGCCGGCAGTTCCAGTACCCCGTGCGGTCCCACCCAGGAAATAAAATATGTCCCCACATGATCGGCCTGATAACGCTGCCCCAGCGACCCCAGCATGGCCCCGCTGAAAAATAGCATCACCACCGTACCCAGCCCAAAGGTCAGCCCTAAGGCAAAAGTCATCACCGCCACTTCAATATTGTGGGTAAACAGATAAACCGAAAAAAACAGATTCTGCTCCGCACTGTAACTGAACTTCCGGGAGCTGTCCGTCGCAATACGCTCGGCCACACGGTGTGCGGGACTCTGCCGAAAAAATTCCGCCGGCACAAACGTCAGGGCTGTCGATGGGTGTGCCGCCGTAATGGCGTATCCAGCCACGGTTCCCACGCCCATAATCAGGACTGAAAGCAACAGGGCCGTCCACTGTTTGCGGACAGTAGCCGGAAAATCATATCTTAAAACTTGCCACCATGCGGAAAACAACTGCACCCGTTGCGGTACCGCCAGGTGTTGCAGGGCCCGGGCCACCAGCATTTCCAGGTAGTCCAGCAGGGCCGAACCCCCGCCGTACGTCTGCACCAGGTTCAAATCATTGGAGGCCATGCGATAAAGCGCAAAAAATTCTTCCGCCTCCGATGCTGAAAGGCCCTGCGCGGTATCACGGTCGGCTTTATCGGTCAGCACGGTTAAGCGCTTCCACTGGTTTTCCCGTCGGGCGATGAACCGGTTAATATCCATGACTCCATTGTCCTTCCAACCGGCGAAAACGGCAATTCACCATCTGTCCCTGACAGCGCAGCCATCCTGTCCGCTAAGCCGGCCACCCCGGTGGCCGCTCCGTCGGGGCAATCAAGCGTAAGGAACCGGGCAAAAATAACTTCGCACTTTCCGGCTGGCCCTTTTGGCCTCCAGCTTCGTTGTTCGCTCGTTTCAGACCCACTGCCGGGGTATGCGCCTCACTCACGCCTCGCTGGCGGCCAAAA
>JAJZNX010000094.1 GCA_021852275.1 Planctomycetota bacterium
GGCTGGTGGGCCTTGAACGAGCGAACAACGAAGCTGGCGGTCAAAAGGGCCAGCCGAAAAGTGCGAAGTTTTTTTTGCGCGACCCCATAGTCCACGATTGCCCGGCATCATCATTGTTTTCAGGTTGTGCGCAGCAGCTTGCTGATGTCTTCGCCGTTGCGCCACTTTTTGTAAATCATCAGCGATTGTTCAATCACCGGAAAGGCATAGTCCGCCGGCAAAACATCATCCACCACCACGCGCTTATTTTCCAGCGATTTATAATCTTCAAAAAATCGCTTCAGTACCGCCAGCCGGTGCGGCGGCAACTGGTGCACATCATGGTAGCTGTTGTATTCTGGATCATTCACATGGACCGAAATAATTTTGTGGTCCACCTCATTCTGGTCTTTCATCGTCATCAGGCCTATGGCCCGCGCTTCCACAATCGTCAGCGGATACACCGGTTCCGCGCCCAGCACCAGCACATCCAGCGGATCGCCGTCATCGGCCATGGTCTGGGGCAGAAAGCCATAGTTCGCCGGATAATACACCGCCGAATGCAGCACCCGATCCAGCTTGAGCAGGCCGGAGTGCTTTTCCAATTCATATTTATTGGAAGCCCCCAGCGGAATTTCAATGATGGCATTAAAAACCGACGGCAGCAGCCCCTCGCCGGGACTCACATCGTGCCAGGGGCTAACACCGCGGGTCGGTACGTAAGGGGCAAGTTTACCAGCCACAAATAACTCCAAATATCAGATCAACCAGAACCATACCCGATCAGTTTAACCCGCTGCGGCGGATTGTTCCAGCACACCGCGTAGAGCTTATGAAAGGGGTGTATCCATTTTTATAAGCCCGCTCCGCATTCTCGCGATGCCCCTATTTTGTGGTGCAGGCGTCCCCGCCTGCCGTAGCCGCGGCGCACCCCGACCGCGCCCCCGTCGTCCTCAGCGCCCGGAGTTTATCCCGCTTGCCTATAACAACATTTAGTCATCGGGACGTCTCTGCGTGAGGCCCGCCCCTTGTGTCCGGAGTTTATCCCGGTTGCCTTTAATAACATTTAGCCATCGGGATTGAGGCATGGATGCCGAAATTCCGATGCATTAGGGAAAAAGCCATCGGGATTGTGCCATGGATGCCGATATCCCGATGCGACAGGAGTCGCCAATCGGGACTGATCGCTGAAAGCTGTTCGCTTCGCTCCCCATCAAGGCATGGATGCCGAAATCCCGATGCGTTAGGGAAAAAGCCATCGGGATTGTGCCATGGATGCCGAAATCCCGATGCGACAGGAGTCGCCAATCGGGACTGATCGCTGAAAGCTGTTCGCTTCGCTCCCCGTTGAGGCATGGATGCCGAAATCCTCGATGCGGCAGGAGCCAGGCATCGGGACTGACCGCCGCCACCACACCCGCACCAGCCCAGGGATTGTTTCCCTGGGCGCCCACAATCCACGAAAATTCCTACGCCGGCCAGCCCGATGGCCGTTGTTGTGTCCTCGGCGTCTGAAAATCATCCCCGCCACGAGTCCAGTGCGGCAACTCTCATCAGGACGCCTTGGCAGTGAGTCTGCGCCTCCGGCGACCAAAAGAACCAGCCGAAAAGTGCGAAGTTATTTTCGCGCGGCCCTCTAATCCAGGTGAAACATTTCCGGTAGTTCTACGGACTTGGGGCTGTTATCCGGGTTGGCCGGCATAAGATCCTTCATGTGCTTCCACCATTTGCGGCAAATTTCCGTCTGGGCGATGGCTTGCCAGCGCTGTTCGCTTTCAATTTCCACATAGCCAAAAAGTTGCCGGGTTTCCGGGTGCAGAAAAATCGAATAATTGTGTACGCCATGGGCTTTGAGCGTATCCAGCAGTTCCTGCCATACCGGGTTGTGCCGTCGGCGGTATTGATCTTCCTGACCCGCATAAACAGACATGACAAAGGCTTTTCGGATCATTGCAGTATAACCTCCAGGCAAAAGTTCATGACGGTTAATCGTAACCCAATCGAGCCATTTCTTCCTTGAGAAAATCAAGGTTGACGGTGGAGGGCTGATTTTTCCAGCGGCCCACGGCATCCGGTTTTATCGCAATTTTCACCATGGACACGCCCAGAAATTGCGTGAGTTTTTCCAGCGTAGAGTCCTGATCGAGCACAAAATCTTCAAACCTCAGGCTTAAAAAATGCCGCGGCCGGGGGGTTGCGCGGACTAAATCCGCCTGATACTTCCAACTGATGGCCCGGGCCAGTTGCACCTCCGGCACGTCATCACAGGGTATGCTAAAACGGCTCAAGCGGTCGGTTAAGTGTTCACTTAGGATGCAATCACGTGGATCACGCACCCAATGAATGTAATACGCATCCGGATACATACGGGCAATCCACGGGAAAATCAGCGTAGTTTCGGGAAGTTTCCAGCCCTTGCGCACGGCGGGGCTGGCGATGATGTTTTGCAGATAGGTTTCGACCAGCCGACGAAATTCCGGGGCAATTTCTCCTTCCAGCACTCCGGAAAAATCCCACTGGAATTGACCCTGATACCTGATACGGCGGCTGAAAATGCGACAGGCTTCGTAGAGGGGTTCGGGGGGGAGCAAATCTCCGGATTCATTCTGGGTGGTGCCCATGAAAAAGCCGCTCTGGGCCAGCGTATGGGAAATCGCCCGCGTGCCGGAATGGCCGCGGCCAATCACTGTTACCAGCATGGTGGGGTCCGGGTGATGCTCGCCTTTGTCCGCGTATTTGTCGCGTGCCTGGAGTTTGGCGGCAGCCTTGGGGTCGCCAATGTGCATGCTGTCGTAGGCTTGCTGGCTGGTCTTAAATGGTCCCACGCCCTTGAGTCCATGCCAGTCGCCCTGGGTCAGCATGGGATTGCTGATACCCGTTTCCTTTTCGCGTCGGGCAATAAACGCGTTCATTTTTGCCCGCAGCTTCCGCACAATTTCCGGGCGCTTCGCGGCCACATTCATATTTTCGCCGGGGTCTTTGACCAGGTCATACAACTCCACCGTCGGCTTAAAATGGAAGTCCGGTTCCAGCGCTTCAATAAACTTCCATTGCGGCGTGCGCCAGCCATGCTTGCGCATCCACGTACATTCGGTGATGTAAAACTCGCGGTCAAAAGAGGGGACTCGACCCTTGATCAAGGCGTTTAAGGATTTTCCGTCGAAACGGTCCGGCACCTTGATGCCCGCGAGATCCAAAATTGTGGGCACCAGATCTTTGTGCAGGTTGTACCCCTTGATGCGTTTGCCCGCAGGCACCTTGGCGGGGTAGCGGATAATCAGGGGTACGTGCAAGGTAACATCGTAGAGGCCATGATGATCAAACCAGCATTCATGGTCATAAAGCGTTTCGCCATGATCGCCGTTGAGTACGATGATGGTATTGTCCAGAACGCCCAGGGCTTCGAGCTGCGTTAAAAGTCGGGCAATGCACGTATCCATATAGGCCAACGCCCCGTCATACTGGGCGATAATGTAGTCTTTGTCGGTGATGCCGGGGGGCATCCAGGAGCGGAAATAATCCGCAAACGGCTTGAAGGCCATGACCGGATCCATGGAGCGGTTCTTCGGGTCACATTCGTTGCCCTGGTAAAACAACCGGTCGAACGGCTGCGGCGGCAGATAGGGCGAATGTGGGTCCATGTGCCTTAGCAGCACAAAGAAGGGCTTCTTTTCGCCGGCCAGCCGGGCGAATTCCGGCTCGGCCACCGCGTTGAGATTTTCCGCCTTGGGCGAGCGGCCCTCATTCCATGAACCCCAGCCGGTGAACTCCAGATATTTATCAAACCCGCGGGAAGCGGGGTTCCATCCAAAGCCGACGCAAGTGGTGTTATAGCCCTGGCTCTTGCAGATTTCCGCCAGTGTGCGCACCTTCGGCGTCAGCGGTCCCTGATGCCGCAGCGCCACCACTTGCGTACCGAAACAATCCTGGCCTGTAAGCATCGACGCATAGGCCGGGGTGGTTGGAATATGCTGCGAATACGTACGTTCAAAAAGCGTTCCCTGCCGGGCCAGCCGGTCCAGGTGCGGGGTGGTAAGCCGGGAATAGCCATAAGCACTCATGTGATCCGCCAGCAGCGAATCCACCGCGATGAGCACAATGTTGGGCGAACTTTTCCGGGCGATTTTCTTTTTCCTGGCCATTTGCAAGATCCTCTGGTTAAAGGTCAAAAGTTATTTTCCACGCTGTTTAGTCGCAACCACCCCAGTGGGAGCGCAACTCGGAGATGGCCACCCGCCGGCCCAACTTCGCCGATAGATGGCACGCCAGCGTCATTTCCAATACGATTCGGCCTTCTTCCGCCGTGGCGATCGGTCCCCGCCGTCCCTGCATAAACGCCAGCAGTTCCGGGGCCAGGGCCGCAATCCGCACGCCATGATTGGCCGGTGTTGGAATATCACTCACCTGCCAATCTTTGCCGCCTTCCAGAAACCATTTCAGGCCCAGGGTTGGCCCGGCGGGGCGCGGTGCATTGCAGCTTGGCACATCGCCATGGTTTTGGATCACCACCCCCCTCGGCCCGACAATTTCCGTGGTATTTTCCCCCGCCAGCATGGTAAACGAGCTTACCACCTCGGCCAAAGTCCCGTTTTCATAGCGGAAAATCGCTATTCCCTGATCGTCGGGAACCTTCGGGTTGTGCCGGGTAACAATTTCCGCTGAAACACTCTCCGGCCGGCCCAGCATCCAATACACAAAATCTATGGCATGACAGGCATCATCCGCCCACATCCCCCGATTCAGCACCGGATTCACGTGCCACGAGTCCGCCAGCCATGGCCAAGCCTGAGTTCCAAGGCCGTGGCGGCGGCGCATCATGTATACCGGGCCGATATGGTCTTCCCGAACCAGTTGGCGCATCAATATATTTTGCGGATCAATGCGCATCTGCCAGGCCAGGGTAAAGGCGACTTTGTGCCGCTCTACCGCAGCCACAATCCGATCGGCCTGATCCAGCGTGAGGGCCAGTGGCTTTTGCAGCACGATGGTTTTGCCGGCCTGGGCGGCCAATTCCACCACGTCAGCGTGCAGAGAGGTTTCCGCTCCGATAACCACCGCTGAAATATCCGCACGGGCCAACAGCGATTGGGCGGATGCTTCCTGGGCCACGTTAAATTTTGCGGCATTGTCGGCCGCCCGGCGGGCATCATGATCCCACAATGCCACCACGCAAACCTGGGGCGGATCAAGCTTTGCCCACTCGCCCAGATACGTCCCGACGTGCCCGTGGGCGATGCCCAGAATGCCGATATTGAGCGTCATAACGTGCCATCCCCTTTCGCGCCCTGCAGCGCGGCAAGTTCAGCGGGCTTTACACGCCTGCAGGCAAGCCTGCATATGGCCCCGCGATTCCGCAGCAATCGCCACGCAACGCGGTACCTCATACGCCTTGGCCCCAATCACCTCCAGATTCACCGGCCCGGTGTAATGATGTTCATGGAGCACCCGAATATACCCCAGCAAATCAATATCCCCACGGCCATTGGCCTGCATCTCCGGCGTGCCGGGGTTCTGCTGGCGGCCCTTGCAATCCCGAATGTGTACGTGGCGAATGCGATGCACCACCGCCCGGATGGCCTCCACCGGGTTTTCGTTGGCCCGGTAAATGTGGCTCGGATCCATATCCAGGCCAAAAGATTTCGAGGCAATGGCATTGAGCGCCGCCAGTGAGGTGGGGGTGTTATAAATGGCTGCCCCCACATGCGCTTTCACGCACAGCGTCAGGCCGAAGGTTCCTGCTCTATCGGCGAGCTTACCGAGCGAATCAATGGCTTGCCGCAGGCTCGCCTCGTCGCCGCTTTTGCCGCCCGGGCCGCAGTTGATGATGGGAATTCCCAGCTCCACCGCCGCGGCAAACGCCGCTTCCATCTTCGCCGAGTCCTGCGATGGCTGTTCCATCGCCAGCAGCGGCAGATTGTACTTTTTGGAAAGCTCACGAATCGGAGCCACAAGCTCCTTCCACCGGTCCAGCACCAAGTGTTCGCTCATACCGTCAATGGCCGATAGCTCGATGCCATCGTACCCGCACGCGGCCGTCCAGCGAAAGGCCGTTTCCATATCGTGGCCGCCAAAAAGTACCGAATTAATGCCCAGTTTCATAAAGTATCCTTATGTAAAAACACAACCTGTCAAAATATGGCCACATCCCGTGGCCGAAATCATCTTGATGTTTCGCCCGGCACCACCCGGACGGAAGTGCCGCCCGCCCCGGTTATACCGCCGGTACCGTTACAATGGTTCCCTTATCCCAGGATTCAATCGCGGCTTCAATCACCAGTTGGGCTTTGAGCGCGTCTTCGGCCTTGCCATCCACTTTTTCCGGGGGTGTTTTTTTCAGCAGGTCATCCACCCAGGCGTTAATACGCGATTGAAACGTATCGCCAAAGCCCATCATGCCGCCCAGATAATCCAATATCTCCGCCTCTTTGGAATTGCGGTTGTGGAACCGCAGCCGTTCGCAGGCTTCCTCAATGACCACCCGCCCCA
>JAJZNX010000024.1 GCA_021852275.1 Planctomycetota bacterium
GACTTATATAAATTTTATAATTTTTTAAAGTTTTGTCTTGCAAATTATTTTTTGGTTGCTATCATGATGATTGTGTTGAAAACCGTGCGGCAATACAATTAGCAAAATCGAAAGCAAGTAGATTGTACGCCATGAACATGTTGTTAGACGAATGCCGCCATAATTTGTTTGACAATATTTAATTGAACTGGTAATATATTAAACACGGATCTGAACAATGAACTAAACGTCAGTGGCAAATTACAGGTGTACGTAAACAGACCGGATGATCGAAGGATTGATGGAATGGCACCAAAAGTTGACAATGTTTATGAATCGCTTCATGCGGAAATTCTTGGCCGCACATGGGGTGTCGGCGAAAAGTTGCCCACCGAACACGGGTTGGCCGAGCGCTTTGGCGTCAGTCGGGCCACCATCGGCAAAGCCATTACCAAGCTGGTGCACGATGGCCTGGTGGAACGCCGGACCAAGGCTGGAACAAGGGTGTTACGTAACTCGACGGCACCGGCGCGTGCCCCACTGCTTCTGGATGCATTTGGTTTTATTTCGCCCGGCCGGCAGCATGAAGCCATGCGTCGGATGTGGAGCGGCTTTCAGGATGCTGCCGGTGAAGCCGGGCGACGCACCTTGACGATGACCTTCGGCCTGGATGTGCAGGCGGAACTGGAAATTGTCTCGCGGCTGGCGGAATTTGACATTAAAGGAGCGGTGCTGGCCCCCATGCTCACGGACGCGGGCCAATGGGGGAATTTTGCCCGGGCCTTTGAACGCTGCGGCCATCCGATTGTGCTGGTGGGAACATTTTTCGCTGGATCTTCCATTCCGGCCATTGTCGGAGACAGCTTTCACGCCGGTTACACCATGACGCGATATCTGATTGATCGCGGCCTGCGGCGCATCGGCTTTCTGATCAACTACAGTTTCGCCCAGACCTCGCGGGAAAGGTTTCTCGGCTACCGCTGGGCCATGGACGAGGCGAAGCTGCCGATGGAATCGCATTCGGTGCGGCAGGAGGCGGCGATGAACCCCAACTTCACCGACCCGCTGGCGGAGCCAACACAGATCGCTTTGTCCTATCTGCAGGATCAGAACTCGCTGGAGGGCGTGGTGTGCGGCGATTATCCGGTGGCGGCAGGGCTTTTGGCGGCTGCGAAACAACTGGGCATTTGCGTTCCGCAGGACCTTAAGGTGGTCGGAATCGATAATATGACCTCGATTCCGACGCAGCCGGGCCTGACCACTTACGATTTTCCGCATGAGCAGATGGGGGCCAAAGCCTTTGAATTGTTATCTCACCTGGTAGTCGGCGAACCGGTCAACGACGGTGATATTCAACTTCGTGGACAGCTTATTGAGCGTAACAGCGTGTAGCGGTAAAGGAGGTGTTGATGTGAATGGATGATCGACTGTACCTGAAAGGTTTGTTCATTAGTCAAAACGTTTCTTATCTCCATATTTCCCGGCCGTGCGGTTGGGGTGGAGAAGAAGCAAGTAAACTTAATCAACGGAGGTTTTATCATGCTTAACACATTTTCCAAAAAGTCAGCCAGTTTGCTGGCGACCGCGGCCATGGCGGCGGTTCTCGCCGGCGGAACCGGGATCTGCGCAGCCACCAACACTGTTTATACCTGGACGGGCGGTGGAACCAATGGTGACTGGAGCAATTCTAGTAACTGGAGTTCGGCTGTTGTACCGGCCAGCGCCAACACCACCAGCGTTACTATGACGACCACGAAGCAACTGGCCTCGGTAATTGATTCCGGTATGGCTAACCCATTTGACCTTAATTACCTCCAGTTTTCCTCAGGAGCTGGAGCGTTTACACTCTCCGGCAATCCCTTGTCCCTTGTCGCAGGAACTGGGGCACAGTACTCCCAGTCGGAGATAATTAATTATAGCACTAGCATTCAAACCATCGACAACAGCATTAATGTTTCATCCGCCGGCGCATATATAGCCAGCAACGACGCCAATCTGGTGCTGAACGGCGCGCTCGCGCTGGCTGGAAATTCGGTATTTACCAGCGGCAACCATGCGAACAGCATCGCGATCAATGGAGTTATTAGCGGCAGCATCAAGCAAATCCTTATTGGTAATGCCGGGACGTCTTCATCCACCTTCGTGACCACATTTGCGGGGGCTAATACGTTTTCCGGCAGTACCGGGCAACCTTCCATTCTGGTTGTACGGTCCGGTACCCTGGTACTGGCAAACAGCGGAGCATTGGGAAAATATAATCTCAGCACCAATTACATCTCGCTCAATGCGGGTAGTGGAGGCGATCAGGCCGCGTTATTAACAGATGCGGCCATGACCGTGGCCAATGACATTGGCACCCTTGATTCAGCGACTGGTACCGACAAAAATACGCTGGGTGGCCAGGGGGCTTTTGCATCCACCTTTTCCGGCAACATCACGCTGGGCCAAATTTCGCCTGGCAATAATACCACAGAGGGCCAGGCTTTGACCTTGACTGCCGATGCCGGTGGCAGCGTTACCATCAGCGGTGATCTGCTCCAGCCAACGGGTTCCACCAGCACCGCCACCAGCATTACCAAAATCGGGACGGGCTTGGTTATCCTTAGCGGCGCCAGTAATAACTACACCGGCACCACTACCGTTCAGGCCGGCAACCTGCAGGTCAATGGTGCCTTGACCGGTACCGGCGCTGTCACGGTGGACAGCGGTGCTACGCTTAGCGGTATCGGCACCATTGCCGGGGCAGTTACCGTGAACACCGGCGGCATACTCTCGCCAGGCGACGCCCCGGGTAAATTCACGCTCAATGGCGGCTTAACCCTGGCCAACAACGGCATACTGGATTTCACCCTGGGTTCGCCCAATGTGGCCGGTGGCACCGGCGGCAATGACCTGGTAAGCACGGCCGCATTGACCCTGGGCACCGGCCTTACGGTGCATATCACGCAGGGTGCAGGTTATGGCACCGGGTTGTATCATCTGATTGATTACAGCGGCGCGCTGACCAACAACAGCAGCAACTTCACCGGCTGGACCGTTACCGGCCTGGCGGCGGGTCAAACGGCGGTGTTTTCGCTGGGGACGGATGGCACCAGTAACGCGGTGAATCTGACCATCAGTTCCAGCAGCATTCCTGAACCGGCCACACTGGGGCTGCTGGCGATTGGTTCGCTGGGACTTCTGGCAGGGCGTCGCCGGCGCAGTGCTTGATATGGATATGTAAGATCGCGGGAAGAGGGTTTTACCGCCCTCTTCCCACTTTTTCCCGAACGGTTTTCAGGAGTTGGCCATGTGTAAAAATAAAAAACACGGCTTCACGCTGGTGGAATTATTGGTGGTGATTGGCATCATTGCCATTCTCATTGGCCTGTTACTGCCAGCACTGGCTTTGGCAATGAAGACCGGGCGGCAAACGGTATGCCTGAGCAACTTGCATCAGATGGGTGTGGCGTATGATATGTATGCTCAGGATTATTCCCAACGATGGCCGCCGGCGTACTACCCGGATCCCAATCAGGGCGGTTATTACACGTACTTTTTGATGTATCTGGCACCGTATCTGACCAACACCAACGGGCTGTGGCTGGAAAATATTTCTTCCCAGATTACCAAATGGGACCAACAGGAGCATATTCTGTGGGTAGAGGGAAGTGTGGCCTGTCCGCAAGCGTGGAATGACCATCCCGAAGCCTCGCATTATTGGTACTCACCTTCGACGTATTCCATGAATCCTTCACTGCCGCCCTGGCTGCCTACGGTGTCGCCGCCGACACCCGCTTATAAATATTTTCCCAGCCCGGCACAGATCGCGCAACCGGCATCAACGTGCCTGCTTGGCGACGGCTATATGTCGGTCAACCTCCCGTACTTTCATTACTGGGCCGCAACCATCGGTGCCAATATGCCGCCCGGCTGGATTTATTTAAGCCAGACCAATGGTGGACAATTAAATGCCGTTCCCGGTTATTTTGTGCCCGGACCAGGCGTATATACGGCGGCGGTGCATCCCGGCGGAGATAATATTCTGTTTGCCGATTACCACGCCGCGACGTTAAGAGTGGACCAAATTCCCACCTCTACCACCAGCCCGACCAACCAGCAGGTGAATACCTTCTGGTATGGGCGCTAATGGCGAACTTGGCCCGCGCGCCGGCGTGAGGATAGAGTGCCGCGTGTTCACTGTGAAAAGGCGCGAGTTTAATGTAAGGCAAAGTACCAGTCGCGTCGGGTTCTGCTATTTTCCCGAGACTTTCCGCCGAAAACCCAAAAAGGTCCGGGGTTTTGTACCCACGAGATCCAGGCAACATACAAAAACGGTGATTGATGAACATGCCGCTGCGATTGAAAGCCGCCCAGCGAGATCGCCCCCGAAGCAGCCACCGCAGGTTCTGTTACCTTATCGGGACCCTATTGATTGGTGGAGGAATGCTGGTGGGTCCAAAGACCGCCTGTCTGGCTGCCGGTTCCGCAAAGATGGAGCCTGGTAACAGCACCTCGTGGAAAAAACTGGATCCCTCGTACGCCGCCGGCCTGCCGAAAACGCCGGTGACCGACCATCACCTCCAGAATCTTTATTTGCCGCCCGTGCGAATCTGGGTGCGACATGGGAAGGTCGCTTTCGACGGGCTGGAGAGCCTCAAAGGTCCGCAAGTAAATCTGACTGTTGATATACACCGGCTAAAGGCCCGGCAAAGTACGCCACAACTCTTGCTTGATTTTGGGCGCGAGGTCACAGGATGCATCGAGCTAGGCGGGTGGGGAGGAACTGTGATTGTTGGTACCGGAGAATCGATCGGAGAGGCGATGTTTGCACCGTCATACACGGTGCAAAGGCAGCACCGCGGTCCGGACCCTCAAACTTTGATGTTGAAAAAAGGAGCAATCGAAAAAACCCGCCCCAGCGGATTTCGGTATGTGGCCCTGACATTTTTGGGCACGGCTGCCACGCCCCTGCATATGACTCAATTGCGGCTCGATTTTCAGTATTATCCGGTGCGATATCGAGGAGCGTTTGGTTGTTCAGATCCACTGCTGACCCGGATCTGGTACACAGGCGCTTATACCGCCCACCTGTGCATGCAACAACAAATTTGGGATGGTCCAAAGCGTGACCGACAGATGTGGATGGGAGATCTGCAGGTTTCGGGACGGGTTATCGATGATGTTTTTCTATGCCACCACCTGATGCAGTTGACGATGCGCCAGTTGCGGCTCCAGGCGCAGGGCCACCGACCCGCCGCCGACCTGCCGGCCAATGATATCAACGGCATTCCCGGCTATTCATGCGCATGGATATGCGGACTCTATGATTATTACCAGCATACGAAAGCTGCCGTATACCTGCGATCGCAGCACCAGTTGCTTCTGTCCATGCTGCTTTACATGAAACAGGCGTTTAACAAAAACAACCTTTTCGCCAACGGGCACAGGCACTGGTGTTTTGCCGACTGGGCGCCTCATCTGAACAAAAACGGGCCAACCACGTATCTGGTGGCGGATCTTTTTACTTGTCTGGCGGTTCGCCGGGCAGTGTCCTTGCTGCGGGATCTGGGCGACCGTCGCCATGCCGCGACCTATGCGAGATGGGATGCGCAACTGGTTGCCGCAGCACGAAGGAGGCTGGCCAATCCCCGCACCCATACCTATGGCCGAATCGTGCAGGTGAATGCGATGGCCGTCTATTCCGGGGTTGCGGATCACGCGCAGCGGAGGGCCATTCGGGCCTTGATTCTTGGTCCGACGCATTGCCCTTCACCGGGGCCGGCGCTGCAAACACCCTACTATGCCTATTTTGTCATTGCCGCGATGGGGCGGCTCGGACTCACTGAGGAAGCACTGCGGTTTGTCCGGCACGAATGGGGAGGAATGATCCATCGCGGCGCAACCACCTTTTGGGAAGAATATAACCCACTCTGGTGGCATGGTCGGGGATATTGGAGTTACCAGGAGAGCCTTTGCCATGGATGGTCGGCCGGTGTGACGGCGTGGTTGAGCAATTATGTTCTCGGCGTTAGACCCAGGTCTGCGGGTTTTGCCTCCACGGTTATAGCGCCCCATCTGGGAGACCTTCAATGGGTGCGCGGCCGGGTGCCGACACCGCAAGGCGATATCCAGGTGTATGTAAAAAAAAGCGGCCGGCATGAACGGATCACGGTAACGCTGCCAGCCAAGGTACGAGCCGTCGTGGTCATGCCGGGAAAATTGCTGCGTGTGGACGGCCGGCGTCCGGATGTTAACGTGGCAAGTCCGGATCGCATTGAATTAAGTTCCGGCAGGCACGTGATTGTAGCGGCAACGTTGTCGCCATTACCAGCGAAAGCCCCTTAACCAAAGGAGTTCAGGTTGAAACGTTCATCCAACAGACAAGCTTTACGATTGGCGTATTTTCTGATCTTGGGCGTAGCGCTGACATTGGGCGGCAGCGGGTGCAAAAATGAGCGGCCATCCACATCCGTTGCCGCGGCCAGGCAACCGACCGATCACGTAACGGGGCTATTGCTTGCGGGCAAAGTTGGAATGACAGCCTCAAAAAACGGGGGAATCCGTTCTCCGGCGACAGTACGGGGTTTTGTCAGCGCGTTTATGTTTCCATTTCGATCGGGATATTTTCGCGACGCCCGGAAGTGGGGAGCCAACGTTATTCGACTGCAGCTTCACCCCGGTTACTGGGCCTTGGATCACCACGAAAAATTCATGCAGGGGTTGCCGGGCTATCTCCACGAATTGCGGGCGCATTTGCGCCGCGCACAACGCGCCGGACTCAAGGTGGTACTGGATTTGCACGGGCCGCCGTTTGCCCGACCAAAGCTGGGGCACCTCGGAGGAACCCGGGCATATTGGAAAATGCCGGGGCTGACAAGCCGATTTTGCACAGTTTGGCGGGATATTGTGAAGGCCGCCCGGCCATGGCGCAAGTCCATTTATGGCTATGATCTGTATAACGAACCACGTATTGATACCAGCCATGGCCCCATTGCGCCGGCACAATGGAGGCCCCTGGCCAAACGCATCATCAAAACGATCCGGCAGTTGGATAAAAAGACATGGATTATTTTTGAAGTGGCACCCTATGACGATCCAGCCGGATTTACCGGTCTTAAGCCATTACCGTATTCCCACGTCATTTACAGCGTCCATTTCTATATGCCGTGGCTTTTCACATCGCAGGGATTACAGGGACACCCGCGCCCGGTGTATTATCCGGGAATGATCCACGGACACTGGTGGAATCGTGCTACGATGGTGCAGCGTCTGGCACCCGTCATCGAATTTCAGAATCGCTATCGGGTGCCGATTTACGTCGGCGAATTCAGCGTCATCCGCTGGGCCCCGCGGGCCAGCGCGGCACGCTGGCTGCAGGACGCCATCAGCATTTTCGAATCCCACCACTGGTCATGGACCTATCATGCGTTTGGTGAATACAATGGCTGGAGCCTCAAATACGGCAGCACGTATTGGAAGCCGGGGATGCCGCTGGTCAAGGCCGATCATGAAACGCTTCGGGCCAAAGTCATCAAGACTGCACTGCAAAAAAACTGGCGGCCCACCACGCCTGCCAAAACCGTCGGACGGACCAAATCCCTGTTTTCCCGCACGTTCGTCTTCAGTGGACCGGAGGCGCTTGCCGGCTGGACTGTTTCCGCGGGTACCAAAGTGACGCCGCTGACCGTTGGCACACAAGTTCAAGGGACTGCCCAAGCAGGCGTTTTGTACCGTTGGATTGATTTAAATGCCGGGCTGTATGCCCTCCGGGCCTCAGGTTCAAACCGCGCGATTGTGACCCTGTGGTCCAAGGAGAAAAATAAGGCCGTGGCCAGGCTCACGTTGACTTCATCGGACCGAGGCCTCCAGCCCGGAGTGATTTGGGACGGCAACTTTTGTGTGTTTAAGGCTCCGGGAGGGCCGGTAAAACTGGTGGTCGGCACTTTTGGCCGCAAGACTCCGGCGACGGTCCAGTGGATCAAAATAGCAAGCCCCCCGGTGGCAACGGATTTACCGGGTGCCGCTTTGCGCAATGCCATTGCCCACAATCGGCCCTCACCCTGGCCGGCACGGGGTGTCAACATCGATATTTACAATCCAGCGACGCTGCAAACTTATCTACGGGCCAGGAGGTGGGGTGCCAACATCGTGCGCATTGATCCCCCACGATTCGATATCTGGGAATGGCATCATCACATCCACGCTCCATTTTGGCAGGCATGGCCGACGTTTGTCCGGGAGCTTGTAGACCAGGTAAAGTTAGCGCGTAAGGCCGGTCTGAAGGTGATTCTGAATCTGCCACCGCCTTTTCTGCACCAGCAGAGCGGTGATTGGTGGTACCGCGCGGACTTACAACGGCGATTCTGCCGCGAGTGGATGAGTCTGGCCACTGCCACAGCCCCTTACCGCAGTTCTATCTGGGGTTTTGACATTCTCAATGAACCATTGAATTGGTCCGATATGCCCTGGCCGGCGAAAAAATGGCGCGGACTGGCAATCTCCATTATTCATACCATCCGCAAGGTGGATCCAAAAACATGGATTGTCTATGAGCCTGGGCCGGGCGGCCTGGACCGCGGATTTCACGACCTGGTACCTTTGCCGGATGCCCATGTGATTTACAGCCTGCACACCTATGACCCCAGCGTGTTTTGCATGCAGGGATTATTTGATGTCAAAGGCCTGTCCCTGGCCCAGGCAAAAAAGAAAATTAATATCCGATATCCCGGCTGGATGGCGGGCGCTTATTGGGATAAAAAGCGACTGGAGCAAGTTTATGATCCGGTGGTTGCGTTTCAGAAACGCTGGCATGCCCCGATCTTTGTTGGAGAATTCAGTGCCGTACAGTGGGCACCGGGCAACAGCACGGCCCGCTGGCTGCATGATGCCATCAGCATTTTCGAGTCGCACCACTGGTCCTGGACCTATTTTGAATTCCGGCGGTTTGACGCAATCTGGAGCCTTATGCGAACGGGACAGTTTTGGCGCATCGGTATGCCTATTCCCCCGCTGTTGAAAGGAATCACGGCGAAGGAAGTCCTGATGAAAAAGGCCCTCAGGAAGAACCTTGACAATTGAAAAGCCCCAGTAACATATTCATTCAACTAAAGGACACCCCCGTGAAAGAATGGTTTCAAAGACGACAGTTCCTGCTCTTTTTTTCTACGCTGTTGTTGGCGTGGTCGGCAGCTCATGGCACCGTCCATGCTGCCAATGAAAAAGCTCCCAAAAAATTGGCACGTCAACCGTTCCGCATACTTTTTATTGGGGACAGCATTACCTCATACGGGGTCAGCCCGCAGAGCATCAAGACGCTGGGGTGGAATCACGCTTCCGGCATGGCAGCTACCAGCGCCAGCAAAGATTACGTTCATCTTCTGACCGCTTTTATCCAAAAAGCCCTGCCTCATCGGAAAGTAACGATGCAGATCGGCGCGGGACCGGATTACGGCCGGTTCGATAAAAAGGGCGGAGGAAGCGTTCATGCGTACCTGGCACCGATGAAACTCTTCGTGAAGCGCCACCCCTTGAGCCGCTACAATTTGATCGTGCTGCAACATGGCGAGCATGAGCAGTTCCGGCGCGGACTGCCGGAAATGCGCCGCATCTGCAGCGCATGGATGAGCATCTTTGGCGACCAACACCGGTCCATGCTGATCTGTGTGGGGCCGTGGGCACCATGGTTTGCCACGCACGGAAAAAAATATACCGGCTGGACCCTGCGCGTGCAGCATACCATCCGGCGGTTGTGCCGGCAGTGGGGAGGAGTCTTTGTGTCGGTTGAGGATATTGCGGTGGACCCTCGCAATCATGGTTGGGGCAAAGCGCCGGGAGTGCGCTGGCATCCCAATGATCGGGGGCATTTATTGTACGCCATTGAGATTTTCAGGGCGTTTAAAAAGATAGCGGCGACCCATGGCCTCAAACTGCACCCGGTGGTCTTACCCAAGGTGAAGCCATGAGCGAATCGCAGACTGCCGAAGCCGTGGGACGACAGCCGAACCTGCTGTTTGTTTTCGCCGATCAGATGCGTGGCATGGATATGTGCTGCGCAGGCAACGCCCAGGTGCACACACCGCATCTGGATGAAATGGCGCGGCAGGGGCTGCGCGTCACCAATGCCATCGCCACCGTTCCGGTTTGCGGGCCGAATCGGGCGGTCCTCTTGACGGGTCAATTTGCCACACAAACTCAGGTACCAGCAAACGATCTGCCATTGTCTTCGGCAGCGCGCACCTTCGGGCAGACTGCGACGGCGGCGGGTTATCACACCGGTTACATCGGTAAGTGGCATTTGGATGGTGTGCCGCGGGACAAATTCACGCCGCCGGGGCCGCGCCGCTTCGGCTGGAATTATTGGGCGGCCTATAACTGCGCCCATGATTATTTTCGCCCACGCTATTACCGTGATGAGCCACAGGTGGTAGAAACAGCCGGCTATGAACCGACGGTGCAAACCGATCTGGCGATCGATTTTTTACGCCGGCAGGCTGCACAACGCGATCAGCCCTTTTGCCTGGTCGTATCCTGGGGACCTCCGCATGATCCATATGCGCAGGTTCCGCAAGAGTTTCGCCGGCGCTATTCGCCGGAAAGCCTTAAATTGCGACCCAATGTGCAGCCAGATGCCAAAAACCCGTTGGCGGCTGGCCTGGAATGCCGCTCCACCCTCGCTAATTATTATGCCGCGATCACCGCACTGGACCGGGAAATGGGCCGGCTGCTGGCCGCTTTGGATGAACTGGCCCTGGCTGCCGATACGCTGGTCATTTTCACCTCCGATCATGGAGATATGCTCTGGTCGCACGGTTGGATGAAAAAGCAATCGCCCTACGAGGAATCCATCAATGTTCCATGGATCGCCCGCTGGCCGGGCCAGATCCAGCCGGGATCAGTTTCGGATGCCTTGCTGTCCACGGTGGATATTGCCCCGACACTGGCGGGGATGCTGGGCTGGCCGACCGAGCCGCAGTGGAGCGGACGTGATTTATCGGCAACGCTGCTGGGCAAAGCCGGTCTGGAAGCCGCGCCGGAATCCGTGTTCATCAGCAATCCCGGCAGCCACGATGAAGCCTTGATGCAGAAAATGCCTGAATGGCGAGGGGTGCGAACACGCCGATATACGTATACAGAAACACTGGGCCGCCAGCCCTGGCTGCTTCTGGATAATCAGGTTGATCCCTTTCAGATGAACAATTTGGCGAACCATCCGGCGTATGGCCAGGTGCAGACCCAATTGCGTGATGAATTGACGCAATGGCTGGTCAAAGCCGGTGATTCTTTTATTCCAGGGTCGCAATTTCTGCAGCGCTGCGGTTTAATGGACTTGTGGCAACAGAGGCAAAAGAGTCTTTACGGCCCGCAGGGGCCGCAGTTCTCCATGTCGGAAGTGGATGTGCCGAAGCGCGAACCGAGCCACCGTGATGGCAACTGACGGCGCTCTCTAACCGGAAACCTTGCAATGCGTTTGTTTGCCACTAAAAAGGAGCTTCATGTTAAACGTCGCCCTCAATAGAAACACCATTGCGGAAAAGATTCATGGTTGCTGGCTCGGCAAAGCCATCGGCGGAACATTGGGTGGCCCCATGGAAGGACATCCTGGGCCGTTGAATTTGAACTTTTATGATCCGATTCCACAGGCAATACTGCCCAATGACGATCTGGATCTGCAGCTCGTGTGGCTGCATCATCTGCGCACTTCACACGCACCTCTCGTAACGCCCACGGTTCTGGCCGAGGCGTGGCAACGCCACGTACATTTTCCGTATGATGAATACGGTGTGTGTCTACGCAATATGAGTTATGGCCTGCAAGGCCGCCGGTTGGGAGAATTCGACAACTGGTTTGCGGAGTGCATGGGAGCCGCGATTCGCAGTGAACTCTGGGCCTGCCTGGCGGCCGGCGAGCCTGAACGGGCAGCCGGTCTGGCCTGGGCGGATGCCGCCTGCGATCATGCTGGCGATGGAATCTGGGCGGAAGTTTTTTTAGCGGCGCTCGAAGCAGCAGCGTTTACGCGCAATGATCCGTGTGCCTTTGACCTGCTGGATCAGGCCCTGGACTTTCTGCCGCCCACCAGCCGGGTGCGCTGCGCCATCCTCGATACGCGTCTGTGGTGGAACCAGACTCAGGATTGGCAGGAGGTTCGCACGCGGATTCTGGCCCGGCATGGCCATCCCAATTTTACCGATGTGGCGCAGAATCTGGCGTTTATCATTCTCGGCTGGCTGGCCGGAGAGGGAGATTTCGGCCGGAGTATCTGCATTGCGGTCAACTGTGGACAAGATACGGATTGCACTGGAGCAACCTTGGGAGCACTTCTGGGAATGCTCGCACCGGCTGCGATACCCCAGGCCTGGCGAGCGCCGATTGGAGAGCAAGTGGTGGTGTCGCTTCCCATCGTGGGAATTCGCGCACCGGAGAACCTCTGGCAACTGACCGATTGGACCCTGGCGGCACGTCTCCAACTGCTGGAAATGGCAGCCCCGATAGGAATGGTGACACCGCGGCTGCCCGTCCAGTCACAGGACTCCCCCATTGCCATTTCCGGCCGCCTGGGTTGGGCCGGAGACATGACAGAACGCAGTATTATGGATACGGCGCGGCTCGAACCCATCACATTGTCAGGCCATTGGATCCGGCGACACAGCGAAGATTTTGCCAAGCCGGTGATGGTTCTGCAATTTCACTTCAAATTAACAGAGCCTGCAGCGGTGCGTGTGATGGCTTGCAGCTCCACCGAATCCGCCGTCTACGTGAACGGTGCAGCTCCAGCGGCTGTGAAGCCCGGCCAGGGGTGTAAATATACTACGATTGCCGTTCCCTCTTTTCATCGCGGCGGCCAAGGGCACTTTCAAACCGAAATGCTGGCGGCCGGAAACCACGAGCTTATAGTGGCATGGGCCCGGCCCCAAGACAGCCATGCCTCCACGGATCTGGTGGTTGGCTTGGGGTCCGTGGAGACACTCCAATGGTTGCCGCGGGCACTGGCCTTGGTAAAGTAGACTATCTGAATATTCTTCCGCTTTGTTACCGGCGGATCCTTAAACAGCCGCGGCCTCCCGGTAAATTCTGGCGCTTCGCGCGGCAACAATATTGACAAAGGAAACACATGGAAAGCCACAGTTTGTCCGGACAATGGGATCTCTGGTACGGTCCCGACAATAAACAGGCACCGGCTACGCCCGGGGAGTTAAGCAATGCCGATTGGCCACGGATTGCCGCGACGGTTCCAGGCAATGTGGAGTTGGACCTCGGCCGGGCCGGTCTGCTACCGACCAACCTGGAAGTGGGTAACCGGGTTTATGAGAACTTGAAATTTGAATCCTGCCGATGGTGGTACCACCGCCGTTTTACTATGCCCCCGCATGGTGCGGGCGAACGAGTGGAACTGGTTTTTCACGGACTGGATTGTCTGGGATACGTATGGTGCAATGGTATCTTCATCGGCACCACTGATAACATGTTCATCGACCATCGCTTTGACCTCACCGATCACCTGCAATCATCACGGGACAACGAATTGTTCGTGCGGATCGATTCTGCCGTACTCGCCGGCCGGCGGCATGTTCATCGTCCGCTGGAATGGGCCTTTGCCGGCAATTATGAGTCTCTGCCGGTGCGCAAGGCTCCGCATGCCTACGGATGGGACATCCTCCCACGCATAGTTTCCGCAGGTCTGTGGCGCGATGTGACACTGGAAGTTCTTCCGCCAACCCGGTGGATCAACGCGTATTGGGCGGTAACCGGTGTAGACCCACGCGGCAACAGCGCAGAAATTCTGGTGGATTGGCAATTCACCACGGATCGCCAGGATCTGAAGAATATGCGGATCCGCCTGACGTTAAGCCGCCATGGCCATCTCGTTCACGAGCGAACTGTACCGGTCTTCAGTTCCTCCGGTCGCTGGCAGGGCCGCCTGGCTCCAGTGGACTTATGGTGGCCGCGCGGGGCCGGGGCACCCGCACTTTATGATGCCGCACTGCAGCTTGAAGATAACTCCGGAAATATACTGGCCCGGCGCTGCGACCGGATCGGGTTGCGCACCGTGGAGTTGGAGTGCACCGCAGCCACTACACCGGAGAAGCCTGGAGAATTTGTGTTTCGCGTCAACGGTGAAAAGATTTTCATGAAAGGCACCAATTGGGTTCCGCTGGATGCCCTGCACTCGCGCGATAAATCTCACTTGGCCTCGGTATTTCCAATGGTGGTGGATTTGCATTGCAACATGCTGCGCTGTTGGGGTGGTAATGTTTATGAAGATCACGACTTTTTTGATCTGTGCGACCAGCACGGTATTCTGGTATGGCAGGATTTTGCCATGGCTTGCGCGATCTATCCCCAGACCGACGAATTTGCTGCGGCTATCGCCAAAGAAGCACAGACCATTGTATGCAAGCTGCGGAATCACCCGTCACTGGCGCTCTGGTCCGGCAATAATGAATGCGATGATGCGCGGAATTGGTGCTGTGCGGGTCATGTGGACCCCAATACAGATCGGATCAGCCGCCGAGTTTTGCCGAACGTCATTCAGCAGTTTGATTTCGTCCGGCCCTACCTGCCCAGTTCACCCTATCGAAGCCCGGAAGTCATGGCAACCGGCAATAACGATCGACATCTGCCGGAAGCCCATTTGTGGGGACCACGGGATGATTTCAAAGGGCCATTTTATACCTCCTCGCCGGCGCATTTTGTCTCTGAAATTGGTTATCATGGCTGTCCGAACCGGAAGTCACTGGAGCAGATGCTGGATCCGGAATCGGTCTGGCCGTGGCAGGATAATGATCAATGGCGGACCAAGGCGGTGCGGCCCGAGCCGCGCTGCACAGATTATGACTACCGTATACCACTGATGGCGAAGCAGGCGGGCCTTTTGTTCGGACAAGCCCCCGACAATCTGGATGATTTTATCATGGCATCGCAGATTTCGCAGGCCGAGGCGCTGAAGTTTTTTATTGAGCGCTGGCGATCGGGAAAATGGCGGCGGACGGGCATGTTGTGGTGGAACCTGCGCGATGGCTGGCCCGTAATTTCCGATGCAGTGGTGGATTATTACAATCGACGGAAACTGGCCTATCGGTACATCCGCCAATCGCAGCAGGATGTGTGCGGGATGATTCAGGAAGATATTGGAGGCCGACACGATCTGGTGATGATCAACGATCTGCTGCAACCCGTAACGGGGCAGGTGGTTGTGCAGGGACTTCATGACGGTGAAACATTGCTGGACCAGCCATTTTCTTTGCCGGCCAATGCGGCCACCATAGTGGGACATCTGACCGGAGCTACCGTGCCGGAGATGTGGAAAATAACCTGGCAAAGCAGCAGCGGCGATGGCTGGAATCATTATCTGGCTGGACCAAGACCCTATGTTTTGCACCAATATGCGGCTTGGTTGGCCCGCCTGCCGCTGCCCAAGGAAGCGCTGATGGGTCTGCGGACAGCCTGAGGCAGGAGTGGCGGAATACTGATCGGACGCCAGGCATACGTTGATCCCGTTGAGAGAAAGATTAAGGCTATGGGGCCGCGCACAAATAACATCACACTTTCCGACTGGTTCTTTTGACCGCGGGCGTCGTTGTTCGCTCCTTACAGACCCATTGGCAGGGTATGCGCGTCGCTCACGCCTCGCCGGCGGCCAAAACTCCTGCGCCGTAAAACATGAATTTATTTTTGCGCGGCCCCTATCCGGGAGCAGTGTTCTTTCAGTCATACGACAAAAGGCGGCATCAGCAGGCTGCAGGATCTCATTTCACCGGACTGGCCTGGTCGGTTTATTTCACATCTATGCCAAGAGCTTCGAACGGCACGCCGTAGTTGTCGGCATCTTAGGGGCTGTCAAGAAATAACCTGTACCATCCGGCTGGTCCTTTTGGCGGCCAGCTTCGTTGTTCGCTCCTTACAGACCCGCTAACGGGGTATGTGCGTCGCTCACGTCTCGCCGGCCGCCAAAATGCCTGCGCCGTATTACTACACTTTATTTCCTGACAGCCCCTTAGTCGATATCATCGGCACCCAGCATGGTCAAAATATCGCCTTGGGCACTACGGTCTTATAACTTGAAAAGCGTTGGAAGTGGTTTTAGAATTGTCTGCGCCAATATCTGTGGTCTATTATCGAAAGGAGCTGCCCATGACCAGTGTCCCACAACCCCCGGTTGATGCGCCCCAGCCCGGATCTGGCGGCAATGACAAAAACGTCGCCATTCTGGTGTGGATCGGCGGTATCTTTTTCGGGTTTATCCCCAGCCTGATTGTGTGGCTGATGAATAAAGACAAACCTGGTTGGCTTACTGACCAGGCGCGGGAAGCGCTTAATTTTCAGATCACACTGATCATGGCTTACTTTGCCGCCGGGATTTTGTGTATTGTCTTTATCGGATTTGTCCTTCTCCCGGCCATTATGATTCTGAGTCTGGTATTTAACATTATCGGTGCCGTCAAGGTAAGCAGCGGTGCAAGTTACCGCTGCCCGCTGGCGATCCATCTGCTCAAATAAGCTGCGCTGCAACGCCACACATGGTCTGGTGGTTCCCCCGCGCAACCGCGTGCATCTCAATGCCGCAGGTGTCGGCGAGAGGTGCCCGTGTCCAGGCCAAGGGTGTTTCCGGGTCTCTCCACAGCAACGGTAGAATCAATACCGCGCATAGGACGCCGTAGACCCGCCAGTCGCCGGGCACGCAATTTGGTCAGTGGTTGCAAACGCCGCGGTCTGGTTGTGAACTTGGCTATGGCCTGTTCACTAGTCATCCAGTCAATGGATTTGCTTTCAAGCTGCCTTAAGGCCATCTGCCCCTGGTAAGTATCGTGCACCGAAAGGCAATCTGTTACCATCGCCACCTTCTGCCGCCGCTGCACCAGCCCCAGCACGGCCATGCGCACGCACGATTCCAGCGGACCGCCCACCACCAGCCACAATGGGGCGTCGGCTTCAGAAAGCAGGCGGTCAAACCGCGGCGATTCAAACGGATTGATTTGTTGTAGATCAAAAATGTATTGTGGCGCTGCGCTAAAACCATCCGCTGGAAAATCTGTACCGCAATCCAGCGGTAATTCCACTGCGCCGCGCAGCAGGGTAAATGGCAATTTGGCAAACCCGGCGGTATTGGGAATGCCTATGGGCACCTCCCCGCTTTGCCCTGGAATGAGCACGCGATGCAATCTGGTGCTTACCACCGGCACGTGTGCCGCCATCACCCAGGCAAAAAACTCCCGCATTCGTGGCAATACTGCCGCCACATCGTGCAATGCGTACATGCCACGTGGAGAAAATAAATCCCCCTGCGTATTAATATCCAGCACCACTGGTCGACTGACGTTGAACATGGCACACCTCTCTCTTGCAAACTCGGCCCAGAGACTTCCATGGCAATATTGCCATCAGCCCTGAGGGAACCTGCCATTTTCTTTATCGGCAAAGTCCTCTATTGGAGTATACGCACAACTCCAGGTCTTGTTGTTAGCAAAAAACAGCAAGGCCTCAATACGAAACTCTGCAAAACTCATGCCATGTTGAAGAAGCCCGCGTTTCATTGAAGATTATACGTCATTGCGTACCTGAATCTGACATTACGCTGAGGCTATCCCCACTACGCCATTCGCCAACACCATAACCACAAGTCCGGATATTCCCGTAGCCCCGATTTCGTGCCGATACTGCATTGCACGGAAAGCTCTTATTCCCGGCCGTATTCCGAAGTTGACCTTTGTGCGCCGCGTCCGGTAAAATACCCAGAACTTAGCCGTGAATCCGATAAAACAACATCCAAGGGCAATTCCATGTCCGGCAATGCTGCAAGTATTCTCTTTGCACTTGAAAAAGTCACGAAGACTTACGGTTCCATCACCGCCTTGGATGAGCTTTCTGTATGCGTTCCGCCGGGGGCGATCGGCCTCCTGGGTCCGAATGGCTCGGGCAAAACCACCATGATCCGTACACTGCTGGGACTGATTCCGATCAATGGCGGCAGTGCCCGGGTGCTGGACATGGATGTTCATCGCCGACAGCTCGACATTCGAAGGCTCATCGGGTTTGTGCCGGAAGACGAGTGCCTGTTTCCGGGTGTAACTGGGGTCGAATTTGTCGCCTATGCCGGCGAACTCGTCGGTATGCCATCCAGAGATGCCATGCAGCGAGCCCACGAAGTGCTGGACTATGTCGGCCTGACCGAAGTACGCTACCGCCTGGTGGAATCTTATTCCGCCGGCATGAAACAACGGCTGAAACTGGCTGCGGCCATTATTCACGATCCAAAATTGCTGATTTTGGATGAACCTACCAATGGCATGGACCCTGCGGGCCGCAAAGATATGCTGGCTTTGGCCCATGACCTCGCCCATCACAAAAACATGAGCGTGCTATTTTCCAGCCATTTATTGCCGGATGTGGAGGCCGTCTGTGACCATATCATTGTACTGGGTGCCGGCCAGTTGCTGGTGCAGGGAAATATCCGTGAGCTTAAGGCGGTCCACCCCGGCAGTTTTGAAGTGCGGCTCAAGGAGGATGGAACGTCTTTTTCCCAGCAACTCACGGACTTGGGCTGTGCAGTTCAGCGCCGCGGAGATATGCTGCTGATCCAGATTCCATCCGGTGCCGCTCCGGCCATGCTTTGGCAGGCCGCCGCCGCCAACCAGCAGCAAATACGCCACCTGCGGTCCCAGCGCAGCACCCTGGAGGAAGTTTTCTTGAACGCTGTGGAGCGCACCTCATGCCGATTATAGATCAAGGCTATCAGCATTGGTCAGGTCGGCTGACCGGCCACCGATGGCGCTGGCTGGCGATCACCCACCACGGTGTAAAAATCGCCATGCGCAGCTACTTTTTGCGCTATGTGCTGTTGGCGGCCTGGGTACCGGCGCTGGTACTGGTTACCACCCTTTCAGCCTGGGGGCTTCTGGAACGCAAATCCAAGATGGCTCGGACCTTTATCCAGTTTATGCAGTTTATGAACCCCGGTGTAGTTGCCGATCCACGTCACTACTGCGGGGCGGTGTGGCGACTGGCTTACGGCTATTTTTTTCATGTGGAACTATTTTTTGCGATGCTTGTGATTTTAATTGTCGGCCCCGGACTCATCAGCCGGGATTTGCGCGTCAATGCCCTGCCGCTCTATTTTTCCCGCCCGTTGCGGCGGGTGGATTACTTTCTGGGCAAGCTCGGCGTGGTGGTTACATTCCTGGGCATGGTATTAATTGTGCCGGCAGTTATCGCCTACATTTTGGGGCTGCTCTTCAGTGTGGATATCAGTGCCGTCCGCGATACTTTTGGCCTTCTTCTTGGAGCAATAGCCTATGGCCTGCTCATATCGGTCTCCGCAGGAATGTTGATATTGGCTCTATCCTCGCTATGTCGCAATTCGCGGTACGTGGCACTGTTGTGGCTGGGGCTGTGGTTTGTCAGCAGTGTTGTGAGTTCGGTGTTGACTGCGGTGCATCACCAGCAGCAGCGTTATGTCTATCATCCCCCGCCACCGTCGTCTGAGCTGATGACCAGGCAAGGGGCAGAACCATTGACGATGAACCATGCTGTAGCTTCGACCGCAAAGAAATCGGACGTTCCTGTCAGCCGCAACTGGCGTGCGCTGCTATCCTACACCGCCAACCTCTCGCGGGTGGGTACGAAATTGCTGGGCACCAATGCCGCCTGGAAACAAATTTCGCTGTTGGAACCAACCGCATCGGGCCGCCACCGGTTGCTGGTCCGGTTTGGCGGGCCGTGGTATCCATGGTATTGGTCGGCCGTCGTTTTGGCCGGTTTATTGGGACTCTCGTTATGTGTGCTCAAGCTGTCGATTCGGACGTTGGACCGGCTGAAATAAAACCGATTGTCGCCTTCCACGACGTAAGCAAGTGGTATGGTAACGTCATCGGTCTTAATAAGCTATCCGTACGCATCTCCCCGGGAATCACCGGCTTGCTCGGCCCCAACGGTGCTGGTAAATCTACCCTGCTGCAACTGGCCACCGGCCAGCTTTTTCCCAGCAAAGGTACCGTCGAGGTGCTCGGCCAACGGACCTGGAATAATCCCGCGTTGAATCGCAGCATTGGCTTGTGTCCGGAGCAGGATGCCCTGTATGAATGGATGACCGGCGCAGATTTTCTGGCTACCTGCGCCCGACTCGGTGGTATGGGCCGCACGCAAGCCCGCCATGCAGGCGAGCGGGCACTGGAAACCGTCGGCCTGACCCGGCAGAAAGATCGAATCGTCGCGGGTTATTCCAAAGGCATGCGTCAGCGCACCAAACTGGCCCAGGCGCTGGTGCATGACCCGCAGGTGCTGTTTCTTGATGAACCCATGACCGGCACCGACCCTGTAGCCCGGCACGATCTGATGGACATCATCCAGCGTCTGGCCGCCGACGGCAAAACTATCATTTTTTCCAGCCACGTGCTTCATGAGGTAGAAGCCATCACCTCCAACATTATTCTTCTAAATCGTGGGCGGCTGCTGGCCCAGGGCCATATTCGCCAGATTCGCGACCTGATGGATCAACATCCGCACCGCATAGTGCTGGTATGCAATAATTGCCGCGTTCTGGGTGCCGGTCTGATGCAATGGCCGCATGTGGAAAGCATCCACCTGCATGACCGGGATCAATCCCTGGTGGTCGAAACCCGCCAACCGGACGCGTTTTACGCCGGACTGCCTCAACTGGCTCTGCAGACCAAACAGGAAATCACGGAAATGTATTCCGAGGATGATAACTTGGAGGCGGTTTTCCGCTATCTGGTGCCGACATGACCTCGTCAATTCCCGAAAATCCAGCTTCTGCCGTTGCCGCCACGCCGCTCCCGCGCTGCAATGTCCTGCAATCGGCGTGGGCACTTTACACCTTTACCCTCCGGCAACACCGCCACGGCAAACGTTGGCTCATCATGGCTGGGCTGGTGCTGCTGCCCGCACTTCTGTCCATCCTCGCACGGGCCACCGATCCAGGCGTGTCCGGCCGGGTGCTGGAATTTGATCTGGCTTTCATGTTTATTCCGCAGGGGTTGTTGCCGCTCCTGGCGCTCGTATACGCCTCCGGCATCCTCCATGACGAGCAGGAACAACAAACCATCACCTATCTGTTGCTGCGCCCGGTTTCCCGACCTCTCTTATACGTGGTTAAACTTCTGGCCGCCATGACCGCCGCGGTGGTTTTAGCGCTGGTTTCCACCACCCTCACGTATGCCGCCATTTATACCGGGCAAATTCACCTGGCGGATGCCGCTATGCGCTGTTTGCAGGCCTGCCTGATCGACGGCCTGGCCGTGGCAACATATTGTTGTTTTTTTGGACTCCTTGGCCTGCTGACCCGTCGCGTGCTTGTGGCCGGCATTATCTACATTGCCTTGGTGGAAGGCCTGCTGGCCAACCTGCCCTTCGCCATCCGTCTGATTACCGTGATTTATTACACCCGCCTGATTGCTTATCGCGCCCTGCCGTTTGTTGTGCCCGGGGCATTCGGCAACACCCACAATATCGCCGCCGATGCCTGGCATTTCCATATCAGCGGCGACCCCACGCTGGCCCATGACCCGCACACCTGGATGTGCGTAACAGTGCTGCTGGGCGGCGGAGCGTTGTGTACAGCCGCGGCCGCACTGCTATGCCGCAACCGTGAATTTTACGTAAAGACCCCGGACAAGGCCTGAAGTGCGACATCCGGCAATCCAGCGGCCGACTGTGCCTATTTGTTCGACAAGGTTCATGAACCAGTATGGGCTTCGCTCTCAATCATGGCCTTTTTTGCCGCTACTCCACCTGGGGCGCTAAACCCCGTCATTTCGCCGGACTTGCCCAGCACTCGATGACATGGAATCAAAATCGGAAATGGATTCCCTGCCAGCACCCTGCCCACTGCCCGTGCCGCGCCGGCTCGCCCCATACCAGTGGCAAGCTCCCCATAAGTGCGGGTGCGTCCCGGCGGAATTTGCGAGGTAAGCCGCAGCACACTTTGCGCAAAATCCGATAGACCACCCACCTCCAGATACGGCAGCCAATCCTCCCAGATAGCCGCATCAAAATGCCGCACTCGCCGCCTCCCTTGGTAATAATCATGCAAAAATTGGGCCAGCTTGGTCACGCGATGGTGACCACTCGCCGATCGCTGTATTCGCCTCAGGTCATCTCGCTGTCTTTGGGCTTGTGGAAATTCCCGGCGGATCTGCCGACACAAGGCGGACAGGCTGGGTTGAGCGGCCACAATTTTCAGCAAAACTGTTTGGCCTGGCTCCACCACAGTCCCTGCGCCACCTTTCGCCACGCGCCACACCATCCCACAATAACCCCAGGCCGTTGCCACCACCCACCATCTGCTTTCACAGGTAGAATCAGAGAGTTTTAGGATGGACCTGGCAACATTTGTCATGGATGAACGTTATAAGAAAGACTACGCGAAGTCAATGGCGGGCAAATAAACAGGAAACTCACATGGCACCCAATCATACTGCAGCACGTAAAAGACCTGGCTGGCTTAATCGTTCTAATCTGATGATGCTGCTGGCCGCCATTCTGGTACTGACCGCGGTGCTGATACTGGTGCGCCATTGGGGCAGCCTGTTTGGCAGGCCAAAAATAAGTACGGTGGCGTTTTTCCAGATATCCAATACGGTCGGCCAGGATTTTTCCAAACCAGTCAGCGCCAACAATCCGCCGGATCCTGCCTCTCCCAGGGACACCAGCACGTATGAATTCGCGGCATCAGATGGGAAATTGCTCATCACCATGCATCCGAACAACCCTGCGATCCAGCCCATGCTCACGTTTGTGCCGATGCGGCACCCCGTCCGCCCGCCGATGTGGGTACAGCAACTGGAAAAGATTTCCGATCCGGCACGCCGGGCCTTAACCATGGCCGCCCGGCGCGGCCCATGGGCCATGCGAATGTGGCTGCGCCGCGCCGGTGCAGATAAAGCTCAACAACTATCTGCTCATACCGCATGGGAAAGCTATCAGGCCGCCCTTACCATCCTCCAGCAGGAACAGGAAGCGGGAAGTTTTGCCCCCGGCCACTTGCACGCGGTACTCCACGCACTAAAAAAATTTAACCAGGCCAAAGGCAATGTCTTTAAAAATTCCCATAAACAGGATCTGGCGCAGGCTGTCTTTGCGGCGGGCAAAAGCTATCTCCGGCAACTTCGGGCGGCCCGTAATAATGCCCGGGAACACTATGTAGATAAAGTCTATGCTTTGCTAAACGATCAACAAAAGAACGCTATAGGCATTGCTATAAACAGGTTTCTCAAACGCTTTGGTGGATAATTTTTTTGCCGCGAACAGAGCAACTTCCACCTTATAACCCTTTTGTTCAAATTTTTATCGGCCGTTGCCGGCCGCGGACCAGGCTATTGGTACGCCGGCACCGTAAAAATCACTACCCCAAAAATGCCGGTAATCTTGAATAAAAATACCTTGCCACGTTCCGGCTGGTCCTCCATCAAAGCTGCTGATGGCCCATAACCAGACTTTATCAGGATGTTTTGAATCTTACGGCCTCATTCGTCCGATGGGATAAGTGTTCGTAGATCCTTTCAGCGCACAGGTTCGAGACAGGCGGCAAGCAGGATCGTGGTTTTTCACTGGTTTGGAGATGGAGTTTCTATGTCGGTTGGTGAACTAATAGCTGCCTTTCGCGAACGGGTCGCCCCTGGCAGCACGTCGCTGATCGCTCCAGAACCCGCACGCCGGGCCACCACTCCCCATACCATTGTTATTAACCCCGTTGACATCCAGGAGGAAACACCGGCTAAAACCTCCACCGGCATCGGCTTGGTGGCCCTGGATATGGACGGCACGCTGCTGAATTTCCGTGAAGCCATTACCGCCCGCGTACATCGGGCCTTGCGCGCCGCCATCGGCCGCGGCGTGCATATCGTACTGGCCACCGCCCGCCCACCCCGCGCCGTTCGTTTCTATCATCAGTCGCTGGGGCTGAAAACGCCCATCATCAGCCAGAACGGCGCCTTGGTCTGGGATGAAAAAAACCGCCGCCCCATTCATCATCTTAGTATTAATGCGGACCTGGCCAAAAAGGTCATTAACTTCGCCCGCAAAATGTTCCCTGACCTGCTGGCCTGTGTGGAAATTATTGACAAGCAGTACGCCGAAGAATCCATGAAACTGCCCGCGGAATCTTCCACCTCCCGGCGCATGTTTTCCCCGGAATTTATCTGTCCCATTGACGCTTTCCTGCGTGTGCCCGCCACCCGCTTACTTTTGCAGGCTGCTGTCGCAGACTTAGACCATCTGGAACAAGCCATCCAGGCCAAATTTCCCGGCAAGTTCAATTGCTTCCGCAGCAACCCAAAATTGTTACAACTCACCGCAGACATTGCCAACAAAGGGTACGCCCTGGAAATTGTCGCCCGGCAATTCAACATCCCCCAACGGCAAGTCATGGCCATCGGCGATTCCCATAACGATTTGCACATGCTGCAATGGGCCGGTCTTGGCGTAGCCGTGGCCAACGCTCATGAAAATATCAAATCCCAAGCCGACCATACCGTACCGTCCAACGATAGTGACGGCGTGGCTGTGGCCTTGGAACAATTCGTCTTAAATCCAACGAAACGTCTAAAGCCCACCGCCTAACCCACTTATTTCATCATTTTCAAAAAAGTAACAGAGCGATGTTCTCTGGAAGCATCAGGATTTAATTTTCCGGAATCTGGCCCCTGACTTTCACGGACCCCCGTCAGGTATCACCGCACGACTACCCAAGGGGGTAGAGCTTCGTTGCGTCGTCCACTGAAAATTCTTAATCTTCGGCCACCGCGCTGGCCATGGCGTAGTCGCCCGCATGCGATATTGAAATGTGCCAGCACCGAATACCCAAACTCTCCGCAATTCGCGCACATTCGCCGCCAAGAACAACACCTGGTCGCCCTGAAGCTTCGCGCAGAATGTCAATATCCGTCCATGCAATCTGCCCGCGCCAGCCTGTTCCCAGAGCTTTGAGCACCGCCTCCTTCAACGCAAATCTGCCGGCATAATGCTGTGCTGGTTGCGCGTGGTCTTGGCAATAAGCCTGTTCCGCGGCGGTAAAACACCGATCCAGAAAGTGTCTCCCATGTTTATCAATCATCTGGGCAATACGGTCAATGCACACCAAGTCAATTCCATGTCCGACAATCGCCATAAAGTTGCATCCAGCAATAACCAGTGGTGGGCCGTACCGCTCTTGACCACCGGTCTACTGCCACTATGCCCACGGAAAGGGATGCGGTCAAGTCCGTTGCCAACGGCTGATTCACTCAAAACTGTCGCAACGGCATTATTCGAGTCAATCTGGATGGATCTATCGAAACACTTGCCCAATAGGCCGCGTTTGCCAAAACGATGCTGCCGTCGGCAAAAATCAACCCTGTTGCATTCAATGACCTATCCGAACAACCCTGTGAAATTTCCCCAATCTATAAACCACCAGATACCAGAAATGACCCAACTCAAATAAAAAAAGGAAGGCCGGATGTTTAATCCGGCCTTCCATAAAACAACGTCCAAACATTGGCTGATCAGGCGGCCAATGCCGGGCGGCCTGCTCCATGGCTTGGCGAACTATCTTCCAAGCTGACCTCTTCCAGCGACTTGCCGGCTGGTTCCGGCACACACAGATACGTGAGCACCAGACCCGCCACCGAGATACCTGCTGAGAGCAACAATGTACCTGCCAGATGTAAGTGACTCACGAGCACCGGGAATAAGAATACTCCGATAAAGGCGCCAATTTTCCCAACCCCAGCGGAGATTCCATGACCGGTCGTTCGCCGATTGACCGGAAACAACTCTGCCGCAAGAATAAATGTTGTCACATTCGGCCCAAATTCGATAAAGAAAAAGCTGATCCCGAACAACACTAAAAACGGCAGAATATCCGATGTAAGACCGGGAATAAGGCCTATCAGAGCAAAGCACACCGCCATGACGGCAAAACCAATTATTTGCAATGCCCGGCGACCGATTTTATCGGAAAACATAAAGGCACAGACATAACCCGGCACGGCGAAACACGCAAAGATGATGGCACCCCACGAAAGGTTGGCCAGCAATCCTGCATGTGGAGCAATGGTTTTCATGATCAGCGGCATGGACACGGTATTGCCGTAAAACGCGTAATCCAGCAGTGCCCAGGCACCTGCGGTGCCAATCAGGGTAACAAAGTATTTGAAGAAAAGCTTTTCATTAACCCGGCGATCCGAAGCGCGGGCCATGGCCACACCATTGCTGTAGCTGGCCAGTTCTTTGGCGGCCGTGGCGGCGTCCCCTTTTACCTTGGCATTCCAACGCGGCGATTCCGGAAGTGTGCGCCGCAGCAAAATAACCGCCGCCGCCGGAACTGCCCCAAGCCCCAGCAAAATGCGCCATGCCAGATCATGGCTCACACCCGCACCCAAAAGCAGAATTGCAATAACCGGGCCTACCAGAAAGCCCAAGGCCTGGCAGGAAAACACCATGCCCACCATTTTTCCACGATCTTTGGTATTGGCATATTCGCTCATAATAACGGCGGAAAGTGGATAATCGCCGCCGATACCGAAGCCCATAATCGTCCGGGCTGCGATCAGCCACACAATGTTCTGGCTTAGCGCGCTCATAATGGCACCAATCGCCATCAGTCCCGCTTCTACGCCGTAAATTCTTTTGCGCCCCACCACATCCGCCAGCCGTCCAAAGAAAAAAGCACCCAAAAATGTCGCAAAAAGCGATACCGAGTTCACCAACCCCAACTGAAACGGGGTTACATGCCAAATACCAGAAATCAAAACCGTTGCTGTGCCGATCACCGTCAAGTCATACGCTGAGGTGAAAAAGCCCATTCCGGCCGTGATAATCGCGCGTAAATGAAAGCCACTGAATTTCGCTTCATTCAGCGAATCAGATATTTCCCGGGCTAAATGCGTGTCCGTCACCTGTGACATTCTGGTACTCCTTTTTCTGTCCTGGTTTTGCCAAATCCATTGCTACATAGCCAACGGACATATTTGGCTGTAACCACAGCATCAAATCCGAATCCAATATAGAAAACCCGTACTAAGATCATATCAATAAGGCGTTAGGATTTGGTAAAACTATTCCAACCCGCAAGACCTGACGCGCACGCCGGTAGACGCAGCAGACTCGCCATGGACGAAGGGGCATAATTTTTCATCCGCTTGCTCCTGCGCCATCGTTTGACCGTAGCCCAGCGGGATTCCTGCTTACCGATCATATAAAACTCTTCTCCTATCGTTGTGTCCATTTGTTCCAGCAGCCGCCCGCCGTACTTTGGCCAATTTTGGAGTGGTTCTCCAGCCGCCAGTCAGCCATTTCCGTTTTGCGCAGGCAGCGGTACAATGACCGATATATATTCCCGGACCTCCGAGTGGCTTTGTGGAGCCGGGGATGAACTTTGGAACGGTGCATATACCGCGGGCCTGTAACCCGCCTATTGTTGTTGGAGATTTCAATGCGATCCGATGTAAAAGTATTTCTGATTTGTCTGGCAGTGGTGGTTATTTTCGTGGTGGCCTATTTTGTCATAGTCCATCACTCGAAAAGCAGTTCTCGGCAAATTACGGCGGAAAACGTTTTGCCCAGCCAACAGCCGGCGCTCACACCCACCACATCGACACCCATTACCAATCCCGAAACCTCTGCGCCGAACTCCAACGGCGTGGCCAATATCCCCGATGATACCACCACGACCTCCGGCATAGTGCCGCCGGCAACTCCCACCACCACACAGGCTGGACTGGCCGCCAATGTGCCACCCACCACCATGCAGGGGCAGATACAGCCGGGCGGCCAAGTTACGATGAATTTCCCCAATGGCCCAACTACTGCGGCCAATGCCGATACCACCGACAATCTGAATCAAAGTGACAATGGCATCGGTTCTACGGACCTCAACAACAGCAACACAGCCGACAACACCACCGGCAGCGCAGGCTCACTGGCAGGGCTTCATGGCACCGCCGGCACTTCCGAAACCTCCGGCAGCCATCACACCGGCACTTATGTTATTCGGCATGGCGATACTTTGGCCGCCATTGCCAGGCGAATTTACGGCAACGTCCGCATGGTGCGAGCCATTGAACGGGCCAACCCGGGATTGGCTCCCCGCCGTCTGCGCGTAGGCCAGAAAATACGCCTGCCCCACCGCCATCGGCTGTCTCAACATTTGACCAGCCATCACCGCCGGAGCAGATTGTCCCGGTACCATGGCCACGCGGCCGGGGGCCGCAAAATCTACATCGTCCGCCGCGGTGATACGCTTATTCAGATCGCCCGCCGGGAATATCATCACGCCGCCGACTGGAAGCTCATTTACCGGGCTAACCGTCGGCAGATCGGAGCGCATCCGAGCGACATACGTATCGGCGAGAAACTGATAATACCTGCCCGCTGAATTGTCAGCCAGGTGAGTTACCGTTGCTGATGGCAAGCCAGTCCATCTGAAGCGTGTCTGCTAACCCAAGGGTTATCCATGCTCGATCTTAAGTTTGTCCGAGAAAATCCCGAGGCCGTGCGCCAGGGTGCCCGGGCCAAAAATATCGGCATCGATCTGGAGGAATTACTGCATCTGGATGCCCAGTTGCGCAAGGCCCAGCAGCAACTTCAGGACCTAACCACAGAACAGAACCTCCTGTCAAAAGAAATAGGGCCGTTGATGGGGCGTATCAAGGCCGAAAAGGATCCCGCATCGCGACAGGCCTTGGAACAACAGGCCGCGACCATGCGTCAGCGCCCGACCGCCATTAAGCTGGAACGGGCAGTCCTGGAAGAACAAATCAAATCCCTCCCGCAGCGGA
>JAJZNX010000086.1 GCA_021852275.1 Planctomycetota bacterium
TGCGGAAAGACCACTCCATCCACCGAGCGCATGGGGATGATGCCTTGGGGAACTCAACCGACACGTTTAGAAACGGTTGCCATGGCTTTTGCACCAGATTCGTCGCCGAAGATGGCTGCGGCTCGGTTGCTGGCCGCACACGACAACGCCTTCTCCCAGCGATTATTGGCACGCCTGATATGCAGCTCCAGTCGGGCGGTATCATTGACTGCGATGAACGCCTTTTGGCGGATGAAGCCGGATGCGTTCGTGCTGGCCACACTAAAACGCCTGATGCGGGGACGGCAGGTGGTGGCTGGTCAAAGATGCCCAGCCGGACGAGTGGGCAAATGGACGATAAAATTTCGCGGACACACATGGGCTATCGCCAAACGCCTGCGGCATGTGCCGTACTGGCTGACCCAGGGCACCAAGAATCGAACTCCCTTGGAGAAACTGCTGCGGCACTGCGTAGTACAGCAGCGGGGTGGTTCATAGCGGCATCTTGTGGATGCGGTTGGGAGTGTCTAAAAGTGTAGTGCTACTGTGGGGCGTTGCCCCCAACGCACTGCATCGCGAAAATGCCTGGCCTTTGTAGCTTGGCAAAGGCGGTCCTTAAAACAGGAAAAATCTTTGGCCGGAGTGGTCGTTTTTTTCCGGCGGCTGGTTGGGCAGGCATAGGACAACCGTTTAAGAAAAGGTTTGGCAATAACGGGAATTATATCTGTGACGGTTAAGGCTGTGGCGTGCTATGGCAAGACGCGGCGTTTCATGTTAATCTTAGTGATTGTGGATGGGTAGAGGCGAGATCCGGCGGATGGAACCGGCCCCGGTGGCCGGAGTGGAATTTGGAATCGTTGATGCTCGCCATGATTTTCATCAACCCTGCCTATTGGATTGTGGCCTTTGCCTTGACCGTTGCTTGGGCGTGGTTTGGCACATGGGTCGGTCGCGATGCGCCGAGTTTGCGTCGCCAACGGGAATTTCTCTGGAACTGGGTGATGGTGGGGTCGCTGGCGTTGCTCCTGCTTTTTTGGGTGCTGATACCGAATTTTTGGCTGGCTTTGTTGGTGAATCTGGCGGTAATGGCGGGGGTTGTGGCCTGGTACTGGCACGTGCGAGTGGCAGAGCTAGGCCCAAGCGGGCACCTGCTGGCCGCCGTGTTTGCCTCCTTGGGGCGCGTGGCGGAAACGCGTGAGATTAAAAAATCTGCCGAGCAACTTATTCTAGAGTACATCACCGATGGTGGGGCTCCACAACGGCTGCCGGCCACGGATGATCCACTCTATGGTGGCGTGGTGCTGGCGGATCAATTGCTGGTTCAGGCGATGGAATCGCGGGCACAACTCATAGAGCTTTCCCCGTCTTCGCAGGCCTACGAGCTTAGGTTTTCGGTGGATGGAGTGGTCTTTCCGCAGCCGGCCATGCAGCGCAGTGCTGCCGAACCCATTATTCAGGGTGTGAAAAGAATTGCCGGGCTTTCGCTGGAAGAACGCCGGCGGCCGCAAAAAGGTGGAATCATTGTCCGTGATGGTGCCGGCCAGCGAACCGTGTGGACCGTGGAAACCAGCGGTACCACGGCAGGCGAAAAGGTCCACTTGCAGGCTGGTGCAAGCCAAAGCTGGCGTTTGGCCCTTTCCGAACTGGGAATGACGGCTGAACAACTGGGTATGGTAAAACAGCTTGCGTCGCTCCCCGCGGGCGTGGTGCTGGCTACCGCACCGGCGCACATGGGGCGCACGACGCTCCTTTATTCTTTGTTAACCACACACGATGCGTATACCAATAGCATTCAGACGGTGGAAAGCAATCCGCGGTGCGAATTTGAATCGGTGACGGTGAACAAGATTGATCCCCAAAATCCGGAATCGAGCGCGGCCAAAATCCTTTCCAACCTGCTGCTTAAAGACCCCAATGTGGTGCTGCTGGGACTGTGCACGGACGCCCCGTCGGCGGATGGAATTGCCAGGTTTGGCCAGGATCGTAAAGCCTACGTGGGCTTGTTGGCCGGCGATACTCTGGCCGCCTTGGATCAATGGCGGAAGTTGGTGGGCAATTCTGACGTGGCCGCACAATCACTCCAGGCGGTCATTGCTTCGCGGCTGGTGCGTATCTTGTGCCCGGCGTGCAAAACTGGATATACACCAGACGCCGACACGCTGGCCCGTCTTAATTTGCCCTTGGGGCGCGAAATTAAAGCGTTTAAGGCCAATACTCAGCCGATGGTGGACCCCAAAGGTAACCCCGTGAAGTGCGGCGAATGCGGGGGGATCGGTTATAAGGGGCGTACCGGAATTTATGAAATTCTGGTCATCAACGATGATATCCGTAAAGCCTTAACTTCTAACAAAACCATTGACGAAATCCGCACGCTGGCCCGGAAAAATCACCTGATGTTGCTGGTGGAGCACGGCATTCGTAAATTTGCAGCGGGAGTAACCTCCATTCAGGAGGTGCTGCGGGTATGTTCGCCGGAAAAGGCCACCCGCGGATCAGCGGCACCGGCGCGGTCGCAGCGGTCGTCATAAGCTCGGCCAGCCGGCGCTGGTCGCCGGGGCCACGGGAGTACCCATGATTCTGGACCTGATTGTTTTACTGTTTGTCTTACTGCTCACGTTGTACATGGGCACACAGGGTGCTTTTTCGGCGTTGTGTCTGCTGACGGCGTCGCTTTTTGCGTCGTTTCTAGCGATGGGGTTGTATCAATGGGCTGCGGCCCCGATCATGTCGCGTCAGCCGGATTATGCGTACGGTGCTGCGTTTCTGCTGCTGTTTATGTTGGCCTTTGCGGCCACACGTGAATTGATCGACCGGCTGGTTCGATTTGATATGGTCCTGCCGGTGTGGCCCAACCGCGTCGTAGGCGGGCTGGTCGGTTTTTTTGCGGCCATGGTCATCATCGGCACCACCCTTATCGGCATCGACATGATGCCGCTGCCAAGCTCTATTCTTGGTTACAGCCGCTATCCGGACGGTATGAATCATGCGGCCACGGATGTCTGGCTGGATCCGGACGGATTTGTGACGACGCTGTGGAACAATGTCGGCGGTGCCTCCATGGGTGGCCCGACGGTGTTTGCCAGCGTCAATCCCGATTTTCTCCGGCAGTTGTATGGATATCGCCACGGCGTGTTTTATGGAACCTGGAACACGCTACCACCGAATTTGCTAAAGGTGATTGCCATGGGTTCGCTGCATTCAGACATGCTTACAACGCTGAAAGTTCCGGCACCGGGGCAGCGTCATAAGATATGGCTGGTCCAAACACGTGTGCGGCGGGGAGCTACGGAACCGGACGTGAGCGCCAATAGCGCCGATGGCAATAATTACCTTTTTTTAACCCCCACCCAGGTGCGGCTGGTGACCACCGGTGGTCACCAATACTATCCGATCGGCTACCTGAAGTTAGGGGAAGTTTTTCACCCATTGCATTTGAATACGCCTGTGGTCGATGATTATCGTATGGTTGACGGCCATCACAGCGTTTACCAGGATTGGATATTCAAAGTCGCCTCGGATGAAAGGCCGATGCTTTTTGAAATGAAGAATACCGCACGGGTGGCGCTGCGCAAAATCAGTAAGAAATTCAAAGTCCTTGCGGCCCGGGATTATCCGCAACGACCTTATAACAAAGCAACTTTGGCGATTTCGGTTCAGTCATCCGGGATGCCGGGCCCTTATCAAGTGATGATTGTTCCAGCGAGTGTTAAAATGTTGGACCTGCAAAATGAGGTTCATGCGGCATATAGCCGCCTGCATCATCTCTACGATGTGCTTTTTAATAACCGCAGTGGCGCGTGGGCCGGGGCAGTTACTAAAATACAAGGCACGCCGAATACAAATTCGGTGCAGCAATATTATCAGCAGAGCATTACGGCCAATAGTGAGCCAATTTCTTATCGTTTTTCCTGGCCGCAGATTGTTTCGCTGTTGCTTAGTTCCCAAATTGGCCACAATACCGCGCAGTGTCTGCAAAATGTCGGTAGCTACTTTACCGGCAATATCCTTCCGGTGCTAAGGACTAAAAAGGTGGCTTACTTCAACACCGACATGCATGGGGCTATCCCGAATCCCATTCATATTGCTCCGTCAGACTATACTGTGGTAGCTTGGCGTATTACCGGTAGAGCGCTGCGAATCTGGATGGCGGATGTCACCGTCGCGCCGACCAAGGCACAAAGTCTAACCCTCAATAGCGCCGCCTTGGTAGCGTCCTATTCGCGCTAAGATAGTCTTGGTCGGCTTGACTTCCACCGCACTTGGCTTCTATAACTAGGTGGGCGAACGTGATCGGACCGGCCGCGTTGGTTTAAGGGGTTGAAACGTTCTTCGCTCGTTTTTGAAAGGGTTCCACCATGGCGTTTACACTTCCCAATTTACCATACGATTTTGCCGCTCTTGAACCGGTGATTGATGCCAAGACCATGCAAATTCACCACGACGGGCATCATGGCGCGTACGTCAAAAATCTTAACGGGGCTATCGCCGGGAAGGCCAACTTGGAATCTAAAACCGCTGAGGCACTGATAAGTGATCTGGCGGCCGTACCGGAAGATATCCGCACGGCCGTGCGCAACAACGGTGGCGGCCATGTGAACCACAGCATGTTCTGGCAGATTTTGGCCCCCAAAGATCACGGAGGCGGCGGCGAACCAAGTGGGGCTTTGGCTGCTGCTCTCACCACCGATTTTGGTTCCGTTGCGGATTTCAAGGCGAAATTCACGGATGTCGCCGCAAAGCGTTTTGGTTCCGGCTGGGCTTGGCTGGTGGTCAAAGGCGGAAAACTGACCATTGGTTCCACTGCCAACCAAGACAATCCGTTAATGGGCGAAATTGCCGGCCTTTCCGGTAAGCCGGTGCTGGGCTTGGATGTGTGGGAACACGCCTATTATCTCAAATACCAAAACCGGCGACCGGAATACTTAGCGGCCTGGTGGCAAGTCGTAAACTGGAAAAAAGTTGGAGAAATTTACGCCGCGGCTAAATAAATGTTCATCATCGGTGCCGGGCTAAGGTTCCGATTTGGGCCAGCCTCTGTCGCCGTCGTTGGCGGGCGCTGCGAAACAGCAGCAGGGCGTACCCTGTGGCAAATAAGCCGCAGCCGACAATCACGCCGACGGTACCTATCTCTCCAATGCGTTTGACCTGCTGATATTGTCGGCGGCTGATGGCCCATTTACGCTGATGGCCATGCCGAAGGCCCGCCACTTCGAAATAGGTTCCGTCTTGATGGATGACAAAATTTTGTGGTGATAGTCCGGTGAGAGGCCGCGTTACCACGAGCGGTAGTGCCATCGCCAGACCGGCGAGAATACAGCCCGCCCAGATCAGCCCATGGCAGATCTTTCGCAGTGAAATAAAAGCAAAGGCGCGTTTGAACATTGCATCTGCACAGTTGTCGGTCCGTTGGGGTGGAACAATGGGCCCGGCTCGCCGCCATTAATTTTCCACATGCCATTGGGCCCCGTTACGGATAACCCGGCGATAGAGGGTGTCACGCTCGACGGGAATATAACCCGCCTCATGCACGAGGCGACGAATGTCTTCCACCGTTTGTTCCTGATGTTGCTGGCCCGCGCCGCCTTCGCGCTTGGTGATATCGTACCAGACCACGGTGCCATCCAAATCGTCTACGCCAAAACTCAAAGACACCTGCGAAAGCTTCATCGTTTGCATGATCCAGAAGGCTTTGACGTGGGCAAAGTTGGGGAGCATCAGCCGGGAAATCGCGAGCATTTTCAAGTCTTCCATGCCCGTGGGGCCAGGCAGATGGCCCAGTTCGCTGCCGTCGGGGATAAAAGACAGCGGGATAATGGTTTGAAACCCAGGGGCTGTATCCTGCAATTCCCGTAGCGCAATCAAGTGCCGCACGCGCTCGGCCCGCGTTTCCACATGACCATAGAGAATAGTAGCGTTGGTTTTAATACCGAGTTCATGAGCGGTGCGATGAATCTCCAGCCATCCATCGGCCCGCAGCTTGCCCCTGAAAATCTCGTCATGCACGCGATCATCAAACACTTCCGCTCCGCCGCCGGGCATGGACCCCAGCCCATGTTCGCGCAGGGCTATGAGTACTTCCTTATAGGAAAGCCGGGAAATGCGGCTCAAATGGTCGATCTCAATGGCCGTGAAGCATTTGAGATGCACTTGCGGGTGGCGTTGACGTAATCCGGAAAGCATTTCCAGATACCAGTCAAAGGGTAGCCATGGGTGCAGGCCGCCGACGATGTGAATTTCCGTGGCTCCGGTGCTGACGGCTTCTTTGGCTATTCGATAAATATCTTCCAACTGATATTCATAGGCTCCATCTTCTCCGCGTTTGCGGTGAAATTCGCAGAATTTGCAGGATAACGCGCAGATGTTGGAATAATTGATGTGTCGGTTGATATTATAATAGGCAACCCGGCCATGCATGGCCTGCCGCATTGCATTGGCCATGGCCCCCAGACTGAAAATATCGCGT
>JAJZNX010000159.1 GCA_021852275.1 Planctomycetota bacterium
ATGTGCGTTTAGCCCGTCGCACACGTGGCCATGCCCTGGTGATCATGCTGGCCTACAAGATCGTGCAAGAATTGGCCCGACGGTGGCAATCCATCGACGCCACGGTACCGGAAGGTCTCAATGAACTTAAAACGCTCTGCATGATGGAATTGCGAATTCACGGCAAATCGCTGTGTCATTGCATACCCACGCCAAGGGCATCGGTACAGAAGTTCCTGGAGAAGGGTCAAGTCGTCTTGCCGGAGGCGCTTCCCAACCGTGGCGTAAAAGTAGCCACGAGGAAGAAACTGCCGTCAAGACGCAAATCCCGTTGATTTTACAGCACATTATGGCTGGACAGAGCACCGGTTTTTGCTGGAACATCCGTTGTATGGTGCAAGGGGCGTCCGCCGATAATACGCATGATGGCCAAGCTCTTCGTTTTTGCCGCCGCAGACATCGCGTGGGGATTGAATAACTACAACAATAATGAAAAATTCAAGACGGCGGGTTCCGGATTTCCGGGGCCGGCTTGGCGGGGGCCGCCGAATCGGCGCGGCGCAACCTTGAAGCAGTCGGCGGTTTTTGGCCGAAACATGGCCCCCATGCTATACTGTCTTGGTTATTGTTTGACGCTTGAACACCACGGATGCAAGGCTCATGATATCCAGCCGCAGGCGGTTTAAGGAATTTCGCCAGAAACTGAAGCAGGGTCTGCTCAAGGGCGACCGGCTCATCGACCCGGAGGTAAAACGTGATCCACCACCGGACATCGGCGGGCGGCACAGCGCATCTTCCGGCGAAAAACACATTTTCAAGTTCAGCAAGGGTCGACTGCTAAGTGAATACCGTCTGATGCTGCGCGGTTATTACGCCTCTGTGGCGGTTTTGATCGGCGTGGTGCTCATTACCTCCCTAGCGGCCATGGTCCCCCCCTATATACTCAAACTGCTGATTGACGATGTATTCCGGGGTCGCCCGTTGCCGCTGGCGGTGATCTTTCACCGCTATGCCTTCGGGCAATGGCTGGGAAAATCAGCGATCCACGGGCTTTTATTTCTGACGCTGGTACTGATTACCGCGGAGTTAGTGTCCATCGCCGCATCCTGGGCGCGCATGCTGGCCACCCAGCGGCTGAATTTCCGGCTTTCTGCCACGCTGCGACAGCGCCTGCACAATCATCTGGCCACGCTGCCCCTGGCCCAGCTTGCGGACTACCGCACCGGCGGCATCATCAGCCGCATTATGAGCGATACGGATCAAGTGGTGGGGGGAGTACAAAATGCCATCATCAACCCCACCTCATCGAGTTTCCGGGTGCTGCTTATTCTGGCGATCCTGATTGCCACGGACTGGAAGTTATTTCTGGTGGCACTGGCGTTTATTCCGCCGGTGATTGCCATTCACTTCTGGCTTTTTAAGCGGCTACGCCCGATGTGGCGCAATATTCAGGATGATCGCAGCGTGCTGGCGGCCCGGGTCAGCGACATGTTTGCGGGCATACGCGTGGTGCGCAGTTTTCGCCGGGAACGCAGCGAACACAAGGAATTTGGGGCCCGCCAGAATACCATGGTGCGCAAGCAGTATTACACCTCAGTGCTGGGCCGGCTGCTGGCCACCGGATGGTCGGTTTTTGTGCCGGCCATCGGCATCGTCATTATCTGGTACGGCGGACAATTGGTGCTCAAACATCAGCTCTCCATCGGCGATCTGGTGATGTTTGAAACTTATTCGCTGATGCTGCTGGGGCCGATAACCCAAATGATTGAATCGCTCCAGAATCTCCAGCAGAACATGGGTGCGCTGGACCGGGTGTGTGATGTGCTTTCGCAGCCGCCGGATATGCCGGATTCCCCCGGTGCCCAGCCCCTTAGCCGATGCCGGGGAGAGCTGGAATTACGGCACGTGAGCTTTGGTTATACGGACGGACAGACCATTCTTCATGACATCAACCTGCACGTACCAGCTAACAGCACGCTGGCCATTGTGGGGCCGTCCGGGTCGGGAAAGACCACCCTGGTGAACCTGGTGGCCCGCTTTTTTGATGTACGCAGCGGAGCTATATTGCTGGATGGCATGGATATCCGCGAGATTCGACGACAAGACTACCGCCGACTTTTTGCCATGGTTCTGCAGGATATTTATCTTTTTGACGGCAATGTGCTGGAAAATATCGCCTTTGGTCGCAAACATGCTACCCCGGAGGAAATCATGGACGCGGCCAGAAAAGCCAACGCCCATGATTTTATTATGAATCTGGAAAAGGGATACCAGACGCAGATCGGCGAACGCGGGGCGAAACTTTCCGGCGGCGAAAAGCAGCGTATTTCCATTGCCCGGGCCATTTTGGCCAATCCGCAAATTCTGATTCTGGATGAAGCCACCAGCCAACTGGATACCCGCAGCGAACGGTTAATTCAGCATTCCCTGGAAGATCTCATGGCCGACCGCACTACGCTGGTCATCGCCCATCGTTTCAGTACGATCATGAATGCCGATTCCATCGCGGTACTTTCCGAAGGGAAAATTGTTGAGCAGGGATCACATCAGGAACTTCTGGACCAGCGGGGAATGTACTACCTGATGTTCACCCAGCAGTTTCAGCAGCACCGCGATCCGGCGTTGGAACGCATTGAATGGGAAGCTCTGGAAAACAAGTAACCGCCGGGATAAATATTTTGTAACCATTCACAGGCCGGAATTGCAGAAGCGATAGCCTTGGCCGTCCTGCGACGCGCATACCCTGGCCATGGGTCTGTAAGGAGCGAACAACGACGCCCGCGGTCAAAAGAACCGGCCAGAATGTGTGAAGTTATTTCTGCTTGGCCACAAAGCGCAAGGTATCTTTGTGCCACCCTTACGGTCGCAGGTCAACGCGATGCGCACCATGAGCAGTCAATGCCACCGGCACTATCCACCGCAGATGCGACGGCCTGCACACCGATCCATGTCCTTGCCTACAATACGCATAAAATACACTCACATGCCACGAACCTGCCAGCCACCGGACCTGATCCGGCGTGGGCCGGAAAACAAACTTGATCCGGGCGTGCCCACGGGGATCCACAGATTGCTCCGTAAGAATATGCGATCCATTGCTCACCCGCAGGGTTACGGGAATGCCCGGGGTTAAATGGGTTTGCGGCGGCACTTTCAGGCGGATGTGCAGCGTAATGGCGGAAGCTGCCGCCAGTGTGATGCCGTGCTCGGCAATACCTCCGGCAATGCCGGTCTGCACCTGCCGCCGGCGCGCACTTGGCGCTGAAAGTCCCTTGATGGCCACTTCATGCCAGCTTTTGGATTTGGCATTTATCATCAAGATGCGCTGATTGTCGGTATCCGCCACAAAAATCCATCCATCGGCCACACTTAGCCCACCAGGTTCATACAGTTCCAGCGGTCCGCCGGGCGTACCCGTTCCAGGACGGCCGGTGCCCAGGAAGGTGCGGACCATGTGGGTGTGCAAGTTGATGGTGCGCAACTTGTGGTTGTACGTATCGGCCACCAGAAGGCGGCGGCCCAGCACCGCCACTCCCAGCGGATGCTGCAATAGTGCCTGCGCTGCTGGACCATCGCGATCACCAAAAGTAAAAAGACCGTGTCCGACCAGGGTGGAAACGCGCCGGGTTTGCAGGTTGATCACGCGAATGGCGCTATTTTCGCTGTCGGCAAAGTACAGATGGTTACCATGCAGGCACAGGCCGGAGGGTTGGGCCAATTCCGCCGTGGCGCAAGGGCCATTTACCAACCCTTCCGCCCCGGTGCCGGCAAAGGCGCTGGCCTGGCGGGTTTGGAGATTCATTTTCCATATCTGATGTTCGCCGGCCATGGCAATGTATAAAGTGTGGCCCCGTGCGGCCAAGGCCCAGGGTGAATTAATTCCCTGGGCCGTTCCAACGCCGCCACCTGTAAAATCAAAAGTTTCCTTGCCAGTACCCAAAATGGTGGAAACCCGCAGCGTATGCAGGTTCACAGCGCGAATCAAGTGGTTTCTGGTATCTGCCACGTACAGGGTGTGGCCATCCAAGGCCAGGCCCTGGGGCTGCCGGAACTCGGCGTTGTGGGCCGGCCCGTCTATCGCACCGGCCCGCCCATTGCCGATAACCGCGATCAGCCGGGCGTGGCCCATGGCGTTGGGCCAACCGGCGATGACAATGCGATTATGATCTGTATCGGCGATGAAAAGGCGTCGGCCACGCGGGTCGGCGAGCACCTTTCCCGGAAATAAAAGGCCACTGGCGGTGAGCATGGCATGTTGGCGAGGTAATTGCAGCGGGGCCGCGGCCAAGGTACCGTTGGCTTTATCGCGTTGCAGGGTTTTGGCAATGGCTTTTTCCAGCACCCGCCGGTTGCCTTCGCCTTCCACAGATCCCACAATGTGCCCCGACGCGCTGATCAGCACCAGCGTGGGCCAGCTATCCACGCCATATTCATTCCAGATGCGCATATGCTCATCCACAATCACCGGATGGCTGATGTTGTAACGCAGCACCGCCTGGCAGATGTTATTCACCGTGCTTTCATTGGTGAACTTGGCGCTGTGTACGCCGATGATGATAAACGGCTGGCCCGCAAAGTGCCGCTGCAGTTCATCCAGGCCGGGCAAAATATGAATACAGTTGATGCATCCATAAGTCCAGAAATCCAGCAAAACCACCTGTCCCTTCAACTGGTGTTGGAAACTCAGCGGCACGGGGGTATTGATCCAGGTGAAATCGGCGGGAAAATCCGGAGCTTGCGGATGACCGACCGCAAGGTTGATTTGGCCGCGGGCCGGCGCAATTTGCCGCACCATGCACGAGGCGAACACCATCAACCCCGTCAGAATGCCGGCGATGATCAATGCCTCGGACCACCTGAAATGTTTGTTCAACCTCACCATGGCCATATGCTCCTGAAGTTTTTCTTGGCAACCATCCACCGTTGCAGCTTACCGCCAAGCCGGTGGTTCGGTGAAAGCCCGGCCCCGCCGGCACGGGATGCTGCTATACTATACGCACGTTGCGATGTCAGCGGATGAAAGGGGACATTCTATGGGTTGTTTTATCCTGCTTATCGGCATTATCTGGCCGCGGATTACCCTGGTGCTTCTGTGGTTATTCACCAATTATTCAACCCAGGCCTTCCAAACCTATCTGTGGCCGATACTGGGTTTTTGTTTCCTGCCCACAACCACATTGGGCTATGAATTGGCTAAAAACTGGGCTTCGGGCGGACAGCTTAACGGTTTGTGGTGGCTGCTGCCGGCATTGGGGCTGCTGCACGACCTTGGCCATACCGGTTGGGCGGCATCCCGCCGTGGCCAGGCCAAATAAGACTGCCTTGGCAGCCCCACACGGTGCGGCCCCTTAACCCCCCATCAACGTTTGCTAAGAGCCTGGAGAATTTGTTGATGCACACGCGGGGCATTGGCCACCCACAGCCACACGCTTTGCGGTAAAATATCGCCACCCGTCGCAAAGCCGATGTTGCCCGTGCCCAATAACCGCTGAAGTGGTGTAGACATCAGCCGGGCTTCCGTGATGCGACAAAGCCCCACCTGAAAAATTTCCACCTTGGTGGTTCCGCGGATGACGACAATGCGATGGTTGGTCAGCAGATACAACTGACTTAGCCAGTTAATCAGGGCATAAACCCAGCGCACCGCCACCAGAATTCCCGCCACCGACCAGAGCGATCTCTCATCAAACAACTGCCCCGCCATGCCGGTGCGATCTATAACTAGCGCCGCCAGCAGCAAAACCACCGTTATCCGCATGCTCACGGCCGACACGTACCACAACGACGGTCTTACCATCATGATCACAATTTCATTGTCGTGCAGCACCTCCGCATGATTCCGGCGCGCCGCTACTCCCACTGCTTCTCCCGGTGCCGTTTGCCCGCACCCCTGATATGCCGTTATTCCACCGCTACGGTCTGGCCGCAGCCGAACCCGCCGATCTAAGAGGGCAGAAGAGCCACGCGATATAAATCGGTCCATTTTCATGTCCTCTATCGTACCATAATTTCGGCTGCGAAAGATAGCCTCCCAAGGCCGGTGTCCCGTAACAATCTTGCCTCGGTGTGGTGCAGACATTCCTGGGATCGTGGGCATCTTGACCGTCATCGTCGTCGGCTGGGTTCCTCCAGCCGTAGCGATGACAGAGAAGCGTGACGGCAGGAGACAGGGCGCGGGAAAAAAGCGGTCAGCGATCAGCGGGCAGTTTTTTCACCGCCGCGCGGAGAGCGCAGAGAACGAGAAGGAAGATTGAATCAGGCGGAGAATGACGGGAAAGATTAAACCACAATGGATACAAAGGTAGACAAAGGGTGCGTGGCACGTAATGCGGGAGAATTGGTAGAATAGCAAGCTGGCGGCCTAAGGATGGGCGGCTAAGAATCAGTGCGGTGATAAACCGTGATAAATAAAGGAGATAGCCATGGCTGGCTTGATT
>JAJZNX010000204.1 GCA_021852275.1 Planctomycetota bacterium
GAACAACGAAACGCTGCGCTTAACGAGCAACGAGCAACGAAACACACGGGCACTCAACGAGTGACGAGCAACGGGTTTCTGTTCAGGATTCTTTTCCGCGATCACTGTGGCGGCGTGTTATTTACTTGTCAAATCCCGGCCAGCCGGGATGCGGCGTCGGAACAATCAAGAGTGGTTCCGGCGTCGTGCTGATGCTATAGGGGGGAGCGCTGGTGGGTAATGACACAGTGTTCAGTTTTCAGGAGGCAGTGAACCGCAAAGAAACACAAGAACGCAAAGACGGGTGATTACGACGACGGATTTAACCACGAGGTAGCGGAGGTACGCGGAGGGTGCGACGACGGGGCTGGAGCAGGTGAACAGTAGAGAGTAGAGCTGTCGCTGCGGCGACGACAACGGGGTGAACCGCAAAGAAACACAAGAACGCAAAGGGGCGGCGGCGACGACCACGACGGAATTTACCATCCCGATCGCAAGTATTTAAGCCGGTGTCGTCGGGATAAACTCTAACGCAGCGACGTGGGGGAGTTGGTTCACCACAGAGGGAGCCGAGGTAAATGGAGGGGGTAGCCGGTGCGGCGGCGGCTGCCGCCGAGCGCAGTGGAACAGGAGAAAGTTGAGCAGTAGAGCACATACTGGCAACGAGCAACGAACAACAGGGGGCGCGCGGTTTGGGCGGGGGCCAGGAGGCCGTGGGCTTTGGCGCTCGTCGTCAATGTATGTTCCCATACACTTTCCTCCTCCCTTCGCGCCCACAACCCCCTGGCCCTCCGTCAATCCTAATATTTAGGCGTGACAGAGCACTAGGATTGCAGAGAGAGGGATAATACACAACGGTGCTAAAACGTTAAGGATTTGGCCCCGAGAGACCTGGCAGAATCTGTCACAGGCCCCACCGCTGACGGTATTAAAATCTGGCGCTGCACAATTGCGGCAGCGACGCTATGATGCTGACACTTTTGTTAAGTTGGTTTAACGCTGTTCTTTTGAGCGCCCGATATGACTCCACTGCCACCAAGTGAACGTACCGTCGGCAACAGCGCACCGTCAATACGCAATTGGGCCCAACGCCATTGCACGTTCCTGGCGCTGGTGCTGTATCTGCTGTGCGCCTCGCTGCTGCTGATTCCGATTCATTTCGATATCTCAACGCGCCTGATCGCCACAAAAAAGCCCCCGGATGCGATTACCGCACTCTGGTTTTTTCGCTGGTGGCCTTATGCCATAACGCACCAGATAAATCCGTTTATTTGCCATATACTCTGGTGGCCTTATGCGAAGAATCTGACTTGGGCCAACGGGGCACCGCTGATGGTGATCCCGATGTGGCCGATTACCGCGGCATTTGGTCCATTGGTTGCGTACAATGTGCTGGCCATTCTGGCTCCGGCGCTCAACGCGTTCTTCGCCTACCTTTTATGTCGTGAACTGGAGGCTGATTTTTTCGGTGCCTTGATAGGTGGATTTATCTTTGGATTTTCATCCTATGCCATGACGCAGCTCCTGGCGCACCTGTTCCTGGAAGCGACGTGGGCTTTACCATTTTTGGTCTGGATAGCCCTGCGATGGTTTAAGCGGCGGATGAGTTCCCGGCAATTTCTGATGGGAGCCGCGGCGGCGTTTATTGTTCAGTTCGGCATCAGCCTTGAGATCCTGGCGACAACGATTTTGTTTGGCGGTAGCGCACTTTTGTTGGCGTGGATCCTGGCGGGTCCGGGTGAAAGCCGCACCAAACTTGCCAAATTGATAAAGCTTACAGCATTGGCCCTTATGGTCTGTGCGGCGGTGGTCAGCCCGTGGCTCTGGGTGATGCTCCATGCTTCTTCACATATCGAACATTCCATATTCAAGCCTGGAGAATTCTCCGCCGATCTGGCCAATTTTGTTATTCCCACCAAACTCACCGCCCTGTTGGGTGCTTATTTCTCCCCCTATTCCGCCAAATTTAACGGTAATATTACCGAGCAGGGCAGCTATCTGGGCCTTCCACTGATTATTATTTGCGGGCTGTTTGCATGGGAGTTTCGGAAAACACGAACCGCCAAACTTCTTGTGGCCACCGCTCTGCTGACTTTCATTATGAGTCTGGGACCAGACCTGCTGTGGCGCCGGCACGTCCTGATTGCGGTGATGCCGGAAGCTCTGTTTCTGCACATTCCGCTGCTGCTTGATGCGCTGCCTGCCCGCTTTACGCTTTATCTCTGGCTGGTGGTGGCGATGATGGCGGCACTTTGGTTCAGTCGATCCAAAGTTCCGCTGGCGGCGCGTGTGGGGCTGATCAGCCTGGCGGTTATTTTTATCGCTCCGAATCTCGCGGCCGGCTACTGGTCCAGCAAGCCGGAAAATCCCAAATTCTTCGCCACGAACATGTACAAACACTACATAAGCCGCGGTGAAAACGTGCTGCTTTTCCCGTTCTTCAATTCCGGCGGGGCGATGCTGTGGCAGGAGGAGACCAACTTTTATTTTCCCATCACAGGAGGATATATCGCGGCGCTACCGCATAACTTGCTTACGCATTTTCCGGCTTTTTCGGCACTGTTGCGCCATCGCGTCAGCCTGGGCCTGGTTCGCAACACAGAACGATTTTTCTACCACTTTCACGTTCATGCGGTGGTGGTTCCTGATGCGCCGATTTATAAACCCATTCGGGCGTATTTTGCCCTGATTGGTTGCCATGCCATCCATGCCGGAGGCATAGATCTTTATAATCTGCCCAGGCGCACCAGTCATTTTGTGTCCTATGACACGCTGGCGCTGGCCCCGTATTTCTATAACCATCCGTCCGCGGCACCGGCCCGCGCGGCTTATAAAGCATCCGGAGGTAAAGATCCGGTGGCGTGTGCCGTGCTGGGCTTTGTGCATTACAACCAACATCAGTACGCGGCGGCGATACCTTACCTGCGGCAATCGTTGAGTGTATACCCCTACCAGCCCCAAGCGATTGCATGTTTGGCGCATTGTTACCTGCGGCTGGGAAATCATAAAATGGCAATCAACGACCTGGCCCGCGGATTGTACTTGATGCCCAATTCACCCCGGCTGTATCTGGCCATGGGAGACATGCGCATGGTGCGGCATCAATATGCCATTGCGGTGGCAATCGACAACATCGCATTGCGCTTCGTTCCCCACGACGCCCATGCCCGATGTGCGCTGGCCGCGGCTCTTGACGCCCTTGGCCAATGGTCGGAGGCCAAAGCCCAGTTCCTGCGTGCGCTGAAGGAAGATCCCACATCACGCGCGGTGCATTACATTTTTGGTCGTGCCCTTTTACAGCACGGCAATCCCAACGCCGCGCTGACTGAATTGGGGGCTGTTGCTAAGAGCGATCCTGATTACCACGCCGTGCGGCAACTCCTGGCGGAGGCGCTTTCGCAAACTGGCCACCCGCATCAGGCGGCTGCGTTGCTGCGGCCATATTCTGCCGACAAGACACCGGCGACCCGACAGCCACCCCAATAGTGGAACAGGGCACTAAACCCCGCGCACCGGATCGCCGCGCCCGCTTTTGAGTACCCCCATCATCATCGGAACGCGGTGGATGGCGGTAATTTGTACAGCCATACGCCGCCAACGAAAATTGGACGACTGTGCAATGGTGCTACGGCGGCGGCGGAAACGCCTTGGGGCGGAACCGTTAAAATAACCGCCCCGACATCATTGCGCTGTAAAAACTTCCGCAGTTGGGCGGAATATTCGGAGGGCGGCGGTCGCTGGAGTGTCAGGCCCGCCAAAAGATTTCGGGGCATTTTGAAATTGGCGGGCGTCCAGCCGGTGAAACCGTTGATCATGGAAAAAGTAAAACCGGATTCTTCCTGCCAGAGCATCACCGGCGTGTGGGATCGGAAGGGAAGAATCAGGACAGTTTCATGCGGCTGAAGATATTGATGGCAAAGTCCCTGTCTGAAAAAGTTCGGATTGGCGTAGCGGCTGGCACCGACACCGGCCCGGAGATTGGGCAACAGCGTCAGTATGACCAGGGAGGAAACCAGCCATTTCCACCCTGTTGGCACCGGGCTATAGCGCAGCCAGAGTGCCGCGGCGGCACTGATGGTGATCGTGACGTAACTGAAGACCCGGAAAGGCAATGCTTTTTCCAGCAGCGGCAGATGGGCCAGGTAATACCACGGCATCAACAGCCACATTGGATGCCCCAATACCTTCAACTGCGGTCCCAAACTTAATAGAAATGTCATGGAAAACAGGATCAGCAAAATGCGTCCATGGCTCGTGGTCCAATATCGTCTGAAATACGCCGCCAGCAGCACTACCAGCGGCACGCCAAGATAGCCGACCTGCGATGTTATCGATGCCGCTTCAGGAAAGTACGCCCAGAGATGTCGCGCCCATGGCGTTCCCAGCCACACGTATTGCGATGGCATCATTACCGCGGCAAGGTCCACCGAGTTTGTGCCCCGGCTCCATATTCCCCCGGCGGTATATCCGCGCAGCAATGGGGCCAGGAAAATGGGCAGGAGAATGGCTATCGCCAGCAGCCATGCCCACAGGGATTCGATGGCAGTACGCCGCAACGCTGAGAAATCCGCACCCTTTGGCACCAGCGTCATGGCAACAATAATGGCCGATGCCCCCAGAATGACCGAGGTGGCGAAGGTTTCGGTAAATACACCAAACTCAAAGCACCAGAGCAATGCGGTCATGCCGATAAACACTCGGCGGCTGATACGGCCATGACAGCGACGAAGAAACAACCACACGCCGGCCGGCAGCGCGAAGGTCATTGCCAGATTCAGGTCATATTGCATCTGTGTGATTTCATAGACTGAAAATCCGAACAGCCATCCGCCGAACAGCGACGGCCAGAAAGCGGCACACAGTTCCATGTTCATGCCGAAGGCCATCCAGGCGGCCAATACCGGCGATAACAACAACGCCAAATTCAGCGCCGCCGTCGCGCCGTAAACGTGCGACACGGGTGCCAACAGCAATGCCAGTGCCGGAATGCTGGTGATCCATGCGGCATTGACGCCCACCGGCTGCCACACCAGATGAATATTGAATGGATTGATCCCGTGCGACAAGGCGTGCGGCCACCACGCAAGATACCACAAAAACGCGGTGGTATCCCGGTTGGCATGGCCTATGACGGCTCCCGGTCCGGCGCGAACCAGGTTGGGCAGCGCAAAGACGCCCGCCAATAAAAGATAGGCAATCCCGGCCACCAAAAAGGACCACGGACCGCAACCTGGTTTTACACATTGATCGGGCGGTGCACACGGAATTGCGGGCGGACAGCGGCCCGGTTCGGCACCGCGGCGAAAAAGCCGGTACGACATACGCTGCCAGACACGCAATTGACTCATGGCAACCTCCGGCCCGTTTTAATCAAAGCCCAGGATGCCATGGCCAGCGTACTTGTGAGCCACGCGACCGGGACCAGCCATTGTCCCGCCGCCAGGATGTTCTGACAGACGTAGAGCCAGTGGTATGAATGTGCGCCTGTCGCCAGGATTTTTACTGTACTGGCGTGTCTGATCAGTGCCGCGCATAGGGCATAGCTTGTTGCCACCGCCGCCAGCACCAGAAACCATACGGCCTGAAATACCGCGGCTCTGCGGCCCTGATAAAGCAAAAAGGGGTAACGCCGCCCCCACCAGAACATGGCGCAGAGTCCCGGAATCCAAAAGCCCACGATCCCGCTTAGGTGAACCAGGCAGGCCGTCAGCCGCTGCGCTGCCGAACTTTCCAAAGCGGCGATATCGGCTTTCGGAATCAAATAATTACTCCCCTGAAGGGTAACGGTTTACGGGCTGCCCTTTACCCTGTCGCCCCTTTTTTGTGGTGTGGACTTTCCTGTCTGTCGCGGCAATAGATGCCGGGACGAAAGCCTGCACCAAGAGTTATTGGCCACCTGCCGTGAACGGATCCCATGCTCGGCAGGCGTGGATAAGTCTATGAACAACCATCGAACCAATGCCCGTTTATTGCATGAATATCAATATCATTTTGGACACGGAAGGCCGCTTCGTCAAGCATCCGTCAGCACGGGCAACGTGCACGTCGCGCCGGGACGTTGGTGGGCCTGGGGCTACGAACAAATTACCGCCATTCGGCTTCGGTCGGCGTCGGGGCATCAATTACCGTCCGCAGTGCGGGGACGTTGCGGGTGCTAGTGCCCTGTCACGCCTAAATATTAGGATTGACGGAGGGCCAGGGGGTTGTGGGCGCGAAGGGAGGAGGAAAGTGTATGGGAACATACATTGACGACGAGCGCCAAAGCCCACGGCCTCCTGGCC
>JAJZNX010000140.1 GCA_021852275.1 Planctomycetota bacterium
TTTTGTATAATAGGCCCACAGTAATCCGGGGCCTCAAGGTTGGTGGTTGTATGGTAATGGTTGACGCAGAATCCATAAGACAGGAGGGTCGCACCGCGAGACAGGAATGCGTGGCCGCACCGGGTATACCGGCGAACACGGTGAAAAATCCCAGCGCTTTCGCGCAAACTCGGCCTTGGGCCGCAGAGGCCTGTCCCGGTACACCCGCTTCAACGCCCGCGGCGTCAGGTTAATATGCGAGTCCAGGCCCCACGCCTGATCCTGAGGGGAAAAAGACCGGTCACACGACCGGCAACGCGCCACTTGCCGCGGTACCACGACCGGGCCATGTTCACTTTGCCGCTCCCGCTGGCCACCCGAATCCAACCATTTCACGTTCCCACTCTGACAATGCGGGCATAACCCCGGCTTGGCCATAGCCGCAGCTTCCGAGAGCTGCGCTAACACCTCCAGAAAGCCCACCGTTATTTCCCGCTCAAACTCCTGAGCCATATCCTTCCATTCCACAAACAACCCGTCTGCAATGTTCTTGTCCTCCTTCTTGGGAATGTACCGATCCACCAATGCCTGACACAGTTCCATCATCTTGTCCCGGGTCTCCAGCCTTCCAATCAAGCCAGCCATGGCTATCTCCTCTCCATTGTTTTGGCGGTTTCTCACCGTACTGCTTCTTAGCCGCCCATCCTTAGGCCGCCAACTTTTTATTCTATCATACTACTCCGCATAACGTGCCACGCACTCGATCCAGAGGGGCGGCCTCTGGACCGCATTTATTCTCTGCGGTAGAATTCAATTTTAGGGTTCCCGGATGATTGCATGCTCTCCTGGATACATTTAGTTCCACTGCTAACGAGCCTGTTAAAGCAGTTCACCTATTTCGGGTTGGCGGCAATTCTGGTGGCCGGTGGCATGGGCCTGCCCATTCCCGAAGATGTACCACTTATGTTTTCCGGGTATCTGTGCAGCCCCCAATATAGCCCCCTGCCGCAACACACCTCCATTCTTTTGATGATTACCGCGGGCATGTTAGGGGTCATTTGCGGTGACAGCATTCTCTGGTATGTCGGACGTTACGGGCTTGATGCCAATAACTTCTTGTCCCGCCATGTCCGCAAGGCTCTGGGGTCCAAACGGCGTATATTTCTGGAAAAGCATTTTCAGAAACATGGCAATTTGACCTTGTTTGTGGGTCGATTCATTCCCGGAATACGGGCTTTGGTTTTCGCGTTATGTGGTATTTCTAAAATGCGTTATGTGCGGTTTGTAATTGTCGATGGCTTGGCGGCGCTGGTCAGTGTGCCGACATTTATCTTCATCGGCTATCATTTTGCGGCGGAGTTTCACAAAGTCATTCTGGAGGTTGCCAGAATTAAACATATTGTCGTGTTGATCGGCACTGCAGCAGTCGGTGTGGCAATAATCGCCTATGTGATCCACCGTCGGCATCAGGCCCGCACGGATAAAATTCAAAAACCGCTTCCCTGAGCACCAGCCAGCGATTTCTCGCCTCAATTACCTTCATTTTTTTTGGGGGGGGCAAGTGATCAGGCGTCCTACCCGCCTCACGATGGATGCATGAGATCATTGCCGATACGCAAAACCTGCGGTGTTCCAAGTTGCGATGGCCATGGTAATACCGTGGAAATACCGGGGAAAACATCGAAAAAGTTGTCCGGCCAGGATTTTTCTCCATCTAAATCCAGGCACACTCGCCAGGCAAAAGTGCTGCTTTGAAAAATGGCCTGCCCCTGGCGCAGCCTCACCTGAAGCCGGGTCCGCGGCCAACGCATATCTTTAAAGGGGACCAGCAGTAACCTGTCGCGCGCTATCTCGTGGCCCGCGTCATCCATCAGCAGGGCAAAACCGGCGTGCGTGGTTTTGCCGAGCTTTTCCCACTGACGGGCGCTAAACTCCGCCAGCTCGGTGCTGGTATTGGATGGTAACATGACGGTTTGCGTGTGGTCCTGCGGATACCCGCCCGCCAGTGCCAGCAGACCGTAGCGCAAGGTACCGCGGAAAGCCGGGCCGTCATTGACGCCAAAGATTTTGACTTTATCTCCCTGGCGAACCAGCACAACGGTAAGCTTGGCCATGGCCCGCCGTACCGGCCAGAATGCCGGTGTACGTCGGAGGTAGTAATCTACAATGGTCCAACTTCGCGTTACAGGCCAGCAATCGTTGTACATCCAGAAAATTGCCGCGGATGAGTCAAACATGCGCCGCCGGAAATTTTTGATGTATTCGCTCAAGCCTTCGCCCTGCACCACGCCGCCCCAGTAGACATAATCCTCCAGGGTCATCTTCTCCAGTGATTTTCCCAGCCAGTGCTGGAGCATCAGGTCTGGATAAGGCTTTCCGTCACCCCACGAGGCAATAGCGTTGTCATGAATTTCCCAGGCGAACGATCCTGGGTGCTGCGTGCCCGGCTCCAGGCAGGCTTTGACCGTAGGCAGAGCCGGCGGGCCGAGAATACCGCCTTCGTTAGGAAAACGGCAAACCATATTGCGATAGCCGTAAAAATCATTGTTCTGAAAACCGATCGACCACGGATGCTGATCTCCCGTGATGTCGGACGTTGGTGAAACCCCTCCCGGTGAAAATGGAGAACTCGGTTGATAATAGCGTCCGGGGTCTTCGGCCTGCAACAGTCGCGGCAATACCAGGTGAAATAGCGCATAATCCGGAAAAGCCTGGCCATGCTCATAGCCCCATTCCCAGGCTCCCTGTTCCATCTCGTTGTTGCCGCACCAGGCAATCAGGCTGGGATGATGGGCCAGCCGTCGCACCTGATAAGCAGCTTCCTCCTTTATATCGGCCAGTAATTTTTCATCCGTGGTTGGATACTTGGCGCAGGCAAATATAAATTCCTGCCATACCAGAATGCCCCGCGCATCGCACAGGTCATAGAAATAGTCATGTTCGTAGATGCCGCCGCCCCACACACGCAGGAAATTAAAATTGGCCTCCAGCGCCAGGTCCACCAGGGTGTCATAGCGATGTCGATCAATACGTGCCAGAATAATATCTGCGGGCACAAAGTTGGCGCCCTTGCAGAAAATCGGTTTGCCGTTGATCTCGAGGATAAAATAGGTTCCCGCGGTCGGATGCTTTTCCTGATTGACGCGTACATGGCGAAAACCGATCTGCCGGGTAGTCCGGGCGATGCTTTTTCCCTTAATTTCCAGACTAACCGTGACGGTGTACCTTGCCTGGTTGCCATGGCCTGCGGGCCACCATAATTTTGGAGAAACCACTGTGGCACCGGTCTCAAGCCGGTTCAGACCCGGCTTAATCTGCACCGTCGTGCGAATCCGCTGTCCGGTTTCGTGCACGTGCAGATTCAACACGCCGCCAAGTGGCGCGTTTTGCAATCCCGTTACCGATACGTTTGCGGTGATGGTGCCCGTTTGCAGGTCAGCCGATAGATCACCACGCAGAGCAAATTGCCGCACTCGCGCCGCACAAACTATTTCCAACCGGACGGGGCCATGAATTCCGACATTCAGCAGTCGGGGCGACCAATCCCACCCATGTGAAAACTGTGGCTTGCGCAGCCAGGGCCGCTTGGTCAATTGGTTATCAATGTTTATGCCCAGGCCATTGGCACAGCGATCTCTGGCATGAAACAGGCCGCTTTCAATATCAACAACCAGATTGTTCTCCCCCGCCACCAGGTGCTCGGTGACATCCACCTGGCAGGGGTAAAACGCGTTTTCATGCCGGGCCACGGCATGGCCATTGATATAAATGCCGGCCGCCAGGTCCAGCCCTTCCAGCACCAGCCAGGCACGTTCATCAGCGGCCAATTTCGGCACCTTGAATGTGCGCCGGTAGTGCCACATTGTTTCTTCGACCCACCGGGCGGCCAGGACGTTCAGCCCAAGTGTCGGCTCGCCAAGCAGTCCGGCTTTGCATAAGTCCAAATGCACCGCACCGGGAACCGTGGCATCCCAAGCCCGACTTAAATCGACGTCCGGACGCAGCAGTCGCGGCAGGCGATCGCCGCGCTGTCCGTCATCCCAACGCAGTTTCCAGGTTCCGTTTAGATCAATAATTTTTGCCATAACGACTTACTTCTCGTAGATATTAGAGAATCTCCGTACGCCGCCGCCAATAACTTTGGATCTGGCAGCCTATCTGGCCGCCTCAGTCGGTATATCTGCGTTGGGAGCCAGATACCATTTTTGCCATTTCAGCGGTAAGGCATGAATGATTTTTCCCGGCACGCCGTAGTACAACACACTGCGCACGACCACGATCGCCAAGATCATACCGGCAATCGTATCCGACGGAAAATGCGCGTGTTCCAAAACCCGCTGAAATGCCACATCCAGAGCCAGGGCGTAAAACAGCGCCCGCCCACGTGGATAAAACCAGCTTAAGCCCGCGCTTAAAGCAAAGGAGCCGGTGGTATGGGCACTGGGAAATGACTGGTACTTGGCATTGGTGAATCCATAAGCCGGTCCCATAAACGACCAGTCTCCATTGTGGTAAGCCCATGGCCGGGTGCGGCCGAACATTCCTTTGAGCAGGTAGCACACCAGAACTGTTGACAGGCAGCCCAGGGCAATGGCCAGCGCCTTTTTGCGGCCCTGTTTATCCAGCATGCCCACTGCCAGGATCACCAGAATGGAACAAGTCCACTGGCCGTATTGGCCCAGCATGGTCATTTCCAGCTTGATATCTGATTTCAAGTGCAAATGCGTATGGAACGCCCATACCGCCGCCCGATGATCGATCAAAAAACTCAATGCAAAAATAAGTAGCGCTACCGACAACTTCAGCCAGCGGGGCCAGGCGGAATCAAAATGAATGGGCGCTCCCTGATACCAGATTGGAGGGAGTGCTTCCTCCTGGTCGTTGGATGTTGTCATACGGAACTCCAAAGTAACCGGCCGCAATACGCTGGCTCTCGATGCCCAAAACTCTTATAGTTGACCAACCTCCAATGTGTCAAGGTAAGGTAAAGGTGGTAAATAACGGATGCTTGAAGCCAGAATAAAAGATGCCCGGCAATGGTGGAGCTGGGAGGATGTGCTGCTGATTATATTTTTTGGAGCCGCCCTTTTTCTCCCCGGCCTGCATCACATTCCCCTTTTTGATCGCGATGAGCCGCGATTTGCCGAGGCCGCCCGCGAAATGCTGCGTTCCGGCAATTTCATAGTGCCGCGCTTCGACGGCGTATTGCGGCCGGATAAACCTCCCGTCATTTACTGGCTGATGGATCTGGCCTACCGCATTTTTGGGGTCAACGGCATGGCGGCTCGCCTGCCCAGTGCGGTGTTTGCCATCCTGACACTTCTGACTACGTATTGGATGGCCGGAGAACGCTTTGGCCGAATTACCGGGCTGCTGTCATCGCTGATCTTGGGTACAGCGGTGCTGTTTGTGGCTGAATCACGGCTGGCGACGGCGGACTCGGTGCTGATTTTTTTTACCACCTTGGCGATGCTGGTGGCGTGGCGGGCTTGGGATTATTCCCGTATCAGCGCCGGCTGCGCCGATGGTGTACATTTGCGTATTGCCTCCATTCGTCCGCTGAAGGCCGGTGAATTTTTAAATCAAGCTCAACTAGTTCCGGCGAAACCAGTATCGCTGGTGATGGTCCTGGTTTTCTGGATCAGCATAGGATTGGGAGTATTGACCAAGGGTGTTACACCCATTTTTGTCCTGGCGACCATGGCGACGCTTTCCATCGCCAAAGGTGGTCTTGGCAAGGCCTGGCAAAACTGGAAACCGCTTCCGCTGCATACAAAAATCATTGAGTTTCCGAATCTTATACTAAACGCAATACGGCGGGCGAATTGGCGGCTCTGGCGTCCCCTTCGCCCCCTGCTGGGCATTCCGTTGATGCTGCTGGTTATTGTGCCCTGGTTTGCAGCGGCCTGGATTCAAACCAACGGGTTGCTCATTCAAAAAATGCTCATGCAAAATGTAGTGGAGAGGACCACCTCGGGCCTGCAAAGCCACGGCTTTCCACCGGGCTTTTATCTGCTGATTATCTGGGCCACATTCTGGCCGTGGAGCGTGCTGCTTATTCCGGCCGCCTATCACGTGGTGCGGCGGGTGCGACGACGCGGGCCTATTGCCATAGATCCTGGACCTTATGAATTCCTGCTGGCGTGGGTGGTTCCCTCCTGGATAATTTTTGAATTGATTGTTACCAAAATGGTGCAGTATGTTCTCCCTTTATATATTCCCCTGGCGATAATCTGTGCCGATATGCTGGTACAAAGCTGGCACCGGACGACGGACGTACTGGCGGCGAAGTGGTTTGCTACGGCCCGCTGGACCTGGATGATCATCTGGCTGGTATTGGGCGGCCTGACCATTTTCGCAATGCGGTATCTGCAACCTGAGGATCAACATAATATATTTCGCTGGAGTATTCTTCTGGCTGCATCCTTGGCCGCCGTCGGCGTGGCTGGTGCCGTCAGTTGGAGCCGTCCATCCTGGCCGTATGTTACGGCCTTTTCATTTATGATCAGCATTACCATTTTGATGACCACCGTTTTACCCGGCATTAAGGCGCTGCAGATCAGTCGGCAGGCCGGCCATTTCATGGCCCGCTTTGAAAGGCATGGGTACAAACTTGCCGCCGCAGGCTATATTGAACCGTCGCTGGTGTTCTACTGCGGTGGCAGGATACAACTTTGTTCCGGAACGCGGCAATTGTCCCAGGTGGTGAGATTTCCAACCATCGGCCAGACTCCACCGGTCCGTGCCCAAAAATATTGCGTGTTGGTAGACCGACGAGTGCTTAAAAAGATGGAGTCTCTGCATCTTAAATTTTGGATTCAGGGCCAATACCGCGGCATCAAAGTGGCCAAGGGCCGGCTCACACACCTGACGGTCTTGACTAATGTCGCACCGGCCTGGTTTGGCGGCACCAAGTCCGCTTCAAAAAAATAGCGACAACACGATTCTGCCAAGGTGGCAGGAATATCCCACTACGGCTTGCCGAAAACTGCTTTTGGGGGTCTTGTGGATGCTGACACGATAAATTTATTGCGCGATATAAGTCTATTCTAAAAACAGATTTATGATTAACTTCTTGGCCATATTGGCCGTACGGCACGGTGCTTGCTTAACGTGCTACCAAGCCCTCTAACCTGGTAGGTGTGGGCTTACCGGTGCCGAGACGAAAGCGGTAACCGGCGACTAAAATGTAACTGCGGGGTCAATGCGGGTTAAAGTTAGCCTGGATTCGCCCGAGAAACCACAAAAAAGGAATGATGCACATGGCAAAGGTTATTGGAATTGATCTTGGAACAACCAATTCAGTGGTGGCCGTCATGGAAGGCTCGCAGCCAAAAGTGTTAATTAACTCACAGGGCTCGCGGCTCACACCATCGGTGGTTGGATTTACAGACAAGGGAGAGCGGCTGGTTGGTCTGCCGGCCAAACACCAGCAGGTTACCAACCCGCAAAATACAGTGTTTTCCATCAAGCGCTTCATGGGTCGGCGGCATTCCGAAGTTACCGGGGAAGAAAAGCTTGTTCCATATAAAATCGTGGGGGGACCGGAAGAATTGGTGAAGGTTGAAGTTCGCGGTAAAGATTACACGCCACCTGAAGTATCCGCCATGATTTTGCAGGATCTTAAAAAAACCGCGGAAGATTACCTGGGCCAGAAAGTTACCGACGCCATTATTACCGTCCCGGCCTATTTTAATGATTCCCAGCGTCTGGCCACCAAAGAAGCCGGTGAAATCGCAGGCTTAAACGTGAAACGGGTTCTGCCTGAACCTACTGCTGCTGCACTGGCCTACGGCATGGACAAGAAAAAGGGTGGCAAAATCGCCGTGTTCGACCTGGGCGGGGGTACTTTTGACGTATCCGTACTGGATGTGGGTGACGGTGTTTTCGAAGTGCTTTCCATCAATGGCGATACCCACCTAGGCGGAGACGACTACGACCAGGTGATCAGCGATTACATCGCGGAAGAATTCCGTAAACAGCAGGGTATTGACTTGCGGAAAGACCCGATGGCTTTGCAACGCCTGCGCGAGGCCGCCGAAAAGGCCAAAATTGAGCTTTCCAATAATATGGAAACCAGTGTCAATCTGCCGTTTATCACCGCTGATGCCAGCGGGCCTAAGCACTTGCAGATGACCATTACACGCAGCAAGTTTGAAGCGCTGACCAATCATCTTACCGAGCGCTGCCGCCAACCTGTGCTCAAAGCGTTGCAGGATGCCAAAATCTCGGCCAAGGATGTCGATGAAGTGCTGCTGGTGGGTGGCTCCACGCGTATTCCGCGCGTGCAGCAACTGGTGAAAGAAATGTTCGGCAAAGAAGGCAACAAAAGTGTCAATCCGGACGAAGCCGTTGCACTGGGAGCGGCTGTGCAGGGAGGCATTACCACCGGTGAGGTCAAAGACATTCTGGTGCTGGATGTTACGCCGTTGTCCCTGGGAGTGGAAACTCTTGGCGGCGTGATGACGGTCCTAATTCCGCGTAACACCACCATTCCCAGCAGCAAGAGCGAAGTGTTCAGCACGGCCGCCGATAGTCAGACCAGTGTCGAAATTCATGTGCTCCAGGGTGAGCGCGAGTTTGCCCGTGACAATCGTACTCTGGGCCGGTTCCAGCTTACCGGCATTCCGCCAGCAGCCCGTGGCACACCGCAGATTGAGGTTACGTTTGATATTGATGTCAATGGGATTTTGAATGTCCGGGCCAAGGACAAAGCTACCGGCAAGGAAAACAAGGTGGAAATCAAAGGCCATAGCGGTCTTTCCAAGGATGAAATCGAACGCATGAAAAAAGATGCAGAGGCTCATGCTGATGAAGACAAAGCCCGGCGTGAATTAGTGGATCTTAAAAATCAGGCTGACGGAGCCGTGTTCCAGGTTGAAAAAGAACTTCAGGAACATGGCGGCAAAGTAGGCCCGCAGGAACGCGGCGACATTGAAAGTGCCGTCACCCGCGTGAAAGAAGCACTCAAAGGTGAAGATAAAGCGGCTCTTCAGCGGGCCTTGGATGATCTCAACAAAGCCCGTATGAAACTCGGTGAAGCCATGTACAAGGCCTCGTCCGCTGCGCAGGCGGGCGGCTCGCCCGCACCGGAAGGCCAGGCTGGTGCACCAGCCGGTGCTGGTGCGACGGAACCTGATAAAAAAGGCCCCGATGATGTCATCGATGCCGAATATGAAGTCAAATAAAAGATGGACAACAATCCGCTGATGCCGACTGCGATTCGGCTCCGCAAATCGGAGCGCCTGGAGATCACCTGGCCCGATCAAACCATGTCTATTATATCGCTTCGTATACTGCGGAAGTTTTGTCCGTGCGCCAGTTGTCAGGGGGAACGCGACCTGCTTGGACGCCAGTTGATGCCGGTGGTGCGCACAACCTATGACGGCCCCATTACCGCACTTGGGGCGGAGCTTGTCGGCAATTACGCCATTCGCGTGCTCTGGTCTGATCAACACTCTACCGGTATCTACAGTTTTGCGTACCTCCGGCAACTCGCCGCCCAACACCATGAATCCGCTGATCTGGCTTAATCACAATAGGCCCGGCTGATTCTACGATTTTCTCTGATGATGGTTGTAGTGAATTATCCTATATAAGTCCCGGTGAATTCCCGATGGTGAGGCATTTCGCACCGGGATACACTCCAATGCGTGGCTTGGAAGCCTGCAATGGAATGTTATCGTAAGATGGCAATTCATTGGGCGGGCATCACCAACGGGAAGGTGTGGCCGTTATGCCGATGCCGGAAGAAATCAACTTAAAACCTCATCTGGAGCGTCGCCGCTGGGCCATTGGCGGACAAGTACAGGGGGTTGGGTTTCGGCCGTTTGTTTACCGGCTGGCCACACAATTGCACTTGACTGGATGGGTGGCCAATAACAACACCGGCGTTGTGATTGAAGCCCAGGGACGCCCCGAAAATCTCGCCCGATTCGCCCAGGCTTTGCAACATGAAGCTCCGCCAATGGCCAGGATTGACCACTTGGCTTACCAGGTGCTGGCAGCACATGTGCATGAAGCTGGATTTGCAATATTGGCCAGTGATGAGCACGGTCCTGCCTCTGCCGCGATTACCCCGGATACCGCCCTTTGCCCGCACTGCCGCCAGGAATTATTCGATATCAGCAATCGCCGCTTCAGACACGCCTTAATTACCTGCACCAATTGTGGTCCACGTTACAGCATCATCGTTCACATTCCCTATGACCGCCCCGCCACCACCATGGCGGATTTTGCCATGTGCCCGACCTGCGGGAATGAATACCGAAATCCGCTGGATCGGCGGTTTCATGCCCAGCCCATTGCCTGTATGGATTGCGGCCCAAGACTGGCACTGGTCAACTCCGCGGGGGAACCCATGGCCGGCGATCCCATCGCCAAGGCTGCGGATTTGCTTCGCAACGGTAACATTGTGGCTATTAAAGGCTTGGGTGGATTTCATCTTGCTGTACGTGCAGATGATCCCGGAGGAGTAGCGCGGCTGCGCCGGCTTAAGCATCGGGATGCCAAGCCATTTGCACTGATGTGCTCCTCGGTGGAGGCGGCGGGTCGGTATGTAACACTTAGTCCGGCTGCAGCTAAGGCACTGGCTTCCCCGGTCGCTCCAATTATTCTGGCACGGCGGATCGCCGGCACGGCCATTGCTTCCCAGGTAGCACCCTTTAATGCCCGTCTGGGAATAATGTTAGCCTACACGCCCATCCAGCACTTACTCTTGGCCGAATTGAATTTGCCAGAAGCTGTGTTAGTGATGACCAGTGGCAACAGCAGCGATGAGCCTTTGGTAATTGACAATACCGAGGCTTTACGGCGATTAGGCTCGCTCTGCGATGCCATACTCTTGCATGACAGGCCCATTGCTCGCTGCGTGGATGATTCAGTCTTACTGGATATGGGCGATAACGAAGAGCTTTTACCAATTCGGCGATCGCGTGGCTTTGTTCCCACTGCCATTCCTCTGGTCGGTGTCGAGGGTGCCGCGGGGCTGGCTCTTGGCGGTGAATTAAAAAACACCGTGACACTCTTAACACCCTCCGGTGCCATCGTCAGCCAGCACCTGGGAGATATCCGCAATCCGCTGGCCTTTGATTATTTTCGGCGGGCTATTGATGATTTGTGCAGCCTTTACCAGGTCCATCCGCAATTTATCGCCTGTGATATGCATCCTTTGTACGTAACTACAGGGTATGCGGCTGCTCTGGCCGGAAAGTTCAACGCCACGCTGTATACGGTTCAACATCATTATGCGCATGCTGCGGCGGTGCTGGCGGAACATGGCCATATGGATCAGGCCCTGGCTCTGATAGCCGATGGTTCTGGCTTAGGCACAGATGGCACAGGTTGGGGAGGAGAACTTCTTTCGGTATCGCCTGTGGATTTTACACGACTGGCAAGTTTGCAACCGTTGCGGCTGCCGGGCGGAGACATCGCCGCCAAGGAAATTCGTCGCAGCGCGGTAGCACTCTTGTGGCAGGTATTCGGCGATGCCGGCGAAAATCATCCGCTGGCCGGCACCGTTATGCCGGACCCTCATCTTCGCCAGGCCATGTTTCTGATGATGCGACGTAACTGGCAATGCGTAACATCCAGCAGCACGGGGCGATTATTTGACAGCCTGGCTGCATTGCTGAATTTATGCACGTATAACCGGTACGAAGGCGAAGCGGCCATGACCTTGGAAACGGTTGCTCTGGAAGCGGCAGATGCTGTGGCTGAAATGGGCGTACTCTGGCAGATACACACTGATGAAGACGGCATCGAGAGGTTGGATCTTACGCCGCTATGGAGGTTTCTGTTGCAGCAGCATCTACGCGGAACGACGGCGGCAACCATCTCCGCGCTTTTCCATCACTATTTAGCCGCGGCATGGGATGCAGTGGTGGCCGAACATGCTGATAAAAGCGGCGTGAAAGTGGTAGCGTTGTCGGGCGGTGTATTGACCAATCAGGTTTTCGCAGAGGCCTTAACCCAACGACTTGCCCGAAGGGGCTTGCGCGTATTGCACCATCATCGGGTACCACCCACCGATGGAGGATTATCTTTGGGGCAAGCTTTCATTGCCGCGAGTCTTATGACCCGGCATGGGCTAAAAACCTGTGAACCAAAGGAGTGCAAACTGTGTGTTTAGCCGTACCTGCAAAATTAATAACGCACAACGGCCTGGAGGGTGTGGTGGATTTGCACGGCAACCATTTGCCGGTGAACATCATGTTAACGCCGGACGCCCAGACCGGGGATTGGCTGCTTATTCACGCGGGCTTTGCCATAGAAAAACTGGATCCGAAACAGGCTGGCGAAACGTGGGCCTTGCTGCGTGATGTGGCTCAGGCCGCCGCTGATTTACCGGCAGGTTCACAAGCCGATGCATCAGCGCATTCATCCACAGACAAAGGAGATCGGCGATGAATATTGCTGCCCGGCCAAGCGAGGAATTACTTCGTGCACTACATGCTTTTGCTGCCGACATTAACCGATCCATAGCATTTATGGAGGTTTGCGGTACGCATACGACCAGTGCTTTTCGCTGCGGTTTGCACAGCGTGATGCCGAAAAATGTGCGTTTAATCAGCGGTCCGGGTTGCCCGGTGTGTGTCACTGCCCAGGCGGATATTGATGAGCTTATTGATCTGGGCAGCCGCCGTGAGATAACCCTATGCACCTACGGCGATATGTTGCGGGTGCCAGGAAAACACGGCAGCCTGGAAAAGGCCCGTGGGGATGGAGCTAACATTGAAGTCGTGTACAGCAGTTTAGATGCGGTGCGGATGGCACAAACCCACCCGGATCGTCAGGTGGTATTTGCGGCAGTCGGCTTTGAAACTACAGCCCCGGCCACGGCGGCGGCGATTTGTGCAGCCCAGGAGCTTGGGCTGGATAACTTCACCGTACTGGCCAGCCATAAATTGATTCTTCCTGCCATGCGGGCGTTGCTTTCGGCGGCGGACCGGCCGAAGATCGATGGATTTTTGTGCCCAGGTCACGTGTCGGTCATCATTGGATCAGATGCCTACCGGTGTATTGTGGAGGAATTTAACACCCCGTGTGTGATCGGCGGGTTTGAGCCTGGTCTTTTGCTATCCTCGCTGCTGTGCCTGACGGAGATGATAGCCGCAGGGCGTGTGGCGTTGGTCAATCAATATCCTCAGGCAGTTCGACCGACCGGTAACGCGCACGCTCAAGCTTTACTGCAGAAGGTCTTTGAAACGGGTAACGCCCGCTGGCGCGGCCTGGGCCTGATACCGCAGAGCGGATTATTTCTGCGCCAGGACTATGCACGTTTTAATGCTGCACAAAGATTCAACCTGAAACCTGTGGAGGATCATGAACCGGCTGGCTGTATCTGTGGACGGGTCATCAGTGGTCTGGCCTTGCCGCCGGAATGTAAGCTCTTTGGTCGCGCGTGCACCCCGGTGCAACCGATCGGACCGTGCATGGTCAGTTCCGAAGGCACCTGTGCAGCCTGGTTTAAATATGGACCACACCGGGCTAAGAGCCATGGCGTCGCTCCGGCTCAACAACTTCAAGAGGTGCTGCCATGACCATCCACAAATCGGCCTTATCTTCGATGTCAACATCGATTCAGCCACCGGCAACCTTCCAGCGTGTAGTGCTGGGGCATGGCGGAGGTGGCCTGCTCACGGATGTATTGATCAACCAGTTGGTATTGCCGCGACTGGGCAATCCCGCACTCACCGATTTGCTGGATTCCGGCATTCTCGACGATGGCCGCCTGGCCCTGACCATTGATAGCTACGTGGTGCAGCCGATATTTTTCCCGGGAGGCGATATTGGCCGGCTGGCCGTGAGTGGCACTGTCAACGATCTGGCGGTCAGCGGAGCTCTGCCCATGGGGCTGGCTCTTTCGATGATCCTGGCGGAAGGACTCCCACGGCAAATTCTTGAGCGTGTGCTGGATTCTGTAGCCGCAACCGCTGCTGAAGCCGGTGTGCGGGTTATCACCGGCGATACGAAAGTGGTCGGCCGGGGTCAGGCGGATGGCATTTACCTCACCACTGCGGGCGTTGGCAAAATGGAGCCCAGTCCGCAGCCACATCCGGCTCGCGTTCAACCCGGAGATGTCTTGATCATCAACGGCCCGATTGGTGAGCACGGCCTGGCGGTCATGCTGGCCCGCGAAATGCCGGAAGTGCAAAGTGTTTTGCGTAGTGATGCCGCCCCGCTCAACGGCCTGATTGGTCAACTCCGGTCGTGTGTACCAGGCGTGGTGTTCATGCGCGATCCAACCCGCGGCGGACTGGCCGGTGTGGCCACGGATCTGGCGGCGAGAACCGGCTATCGGATTATTCTTGAAGAAATGCAAATTCCAATCCGCCCCGAAGCCCGTCACGCGGCCGATATGCTGGGACTGGATCCTCTGGACATCGCCAATGAAGGCAAGGTGCTTATGGCGGTGCGCCCCGCCGAGGCCCAGGCCGCGTTAAATTTAATTCAGTCGCATCCCCTTGGACACCAGGCCGCAATCATCGGCCATGTATCTGCTGAAATTGATGGATTATGCGTGCTGCGGACAGAAATCGGCGGGCAACGCATCGTACAAAAGCCTTACGGAGAACAATTGCCGCGCATTTGCTGACGCGGTGGAATCAGTACAGGAGTCCCACACATGACACAAGCCGCATCCATGCCACAACCCCCCACGGATGATAAACGCTGGAAAATCGTGGAAACCACGATGCGCCGCAATAATTTTCATGCGGACGCCCTGATTGAGAGTCTGCACAGTGTGCAGCAGGCTTTCGGCTTTTTGGACAAGGCCTCGATGCTCTGGGTGGCGGCGGCCTTGCACGTGCCGCTGTCCAAGGTCTACGGCGTAGCCACTTTTTATCATTTTTTCACGCTTAAACCGCAGGGGAAACACGTATGTGTGGTTTGCATGGGAACCGCCTGTTACATCAAAGGCGGTCAAAAGCTGCTCGACGAAGTGCAACAGCGTTACAGCATTAAAGAAAACCAGACCACCAAAGACGGCCAACTGTCGCTGGTGGTGGCACGCTGCATCGGGGCCTGCGGGCTGGCCCCCACCGCCGTGATTGACGGGCAGGTGTTCGGCAAACGCACTCCACCGGAGTTGCTGGACTCGCTGGATGCCACATTGAAAAGAAAGGTCAACGTATGAAACCCGAAGAATTAACCGCCATGGCGGAAAAGGCCCGGAAGCAGGATGCTCATTTTTCCCATCATATTCACGTCTGTACGGAATCGGGATGTGTAAGCTCACAGAGCGATGTGCTTCTGAAAAACATCACCGACGAAGTGCAGCGCCGCGGGCTTAAAAGCAAGGTGTGCGTTAAAGGCGTAGGGTGTATGGGCCTGTGCTGCAACGGTCCTCTGCTCAAGGCCGACGATACCATGTATCAGTTCGTCAAGCCTGAGGATGCCGGTGCCATTGTGGATAGTCTGGCCAGTACACCGGTGGCGGAACTGGTTTGTGACACTAAGCAGCCTTTTTTTGCCCGACAAAAATTAATCGTGCGTGAAAATGCCGGGCACATTGATCCGGAAAGTCTCGCTGACTGTGTGGCTCATGGTGCATATCGGGCGCTTCTTAAAGTGCTTACCAGCATGACGCCACAACAGGTTATTGCTGAGGTATCTGTATCGGGCCTGCGCGGGCGCGGCGGAGCCGGCTTTCCCACCGGTCTCAAATGGGCAACGGTTTCCAAGGCGGGAGGCAAAACCAAATATGTCATCTGCAACGGCGATGAAGGCGATCCCGGAGCCTTCATGGATCGAAGTGTCATGGAAGGTGATCCGCACCGCGTGCTGGAAGGTATGGCTATCGGGGCCTATGCCGTTGGTGCCGGGCAGGGAATTATTTATGTTCGCGCGGAATATCCATTGGCAGTTAAACGTCTCACACGGGCCATCAATCAGGCCCGGCGCGAAGGTCTGCTGGGCCATGGACTGTTTGGATCAAATTTTGATTTTAACGTGGAAATTCGCCTGGGCGCTGGAGCTTTTGTCTGCGGCGAAGAAACCGCCCTCATTGCCAGCGTGGAGGGCAAACGCGGCATGCCACGTCCGCGACCACCGTATCCGGCTAACTCCGGTCTGCACGGCTGCCCGACGCTGATCAACAATGTGGAAACCTTTGCCAATATCCCGGCCATCATTGAGCGCGGCGGAAAATGGTTCGCCACCATCGGCACGGAAAAGAGTAAGGGTACAAAAATATTCGCCCTCACCGGAAAAATCAAAAACACCGGCCTGATTGAAGTACCCATGGGCATACCGCTGCGGGAAATTATTTATGATATCGCCGGTGGTATTCCCGACGGCAAAGCTTTCAAGGCAGTGCAAACCGGCGGGCCATCCGGCGGCTGCATTCCCGCAGAACATCTGGACATTACCGTCGATTACGAATCCTTGACGAAACTTGGTTCCATCATGGGTTCCGGCGGCATGATTGTCATGGATGAAACCAGCAACATGGTGGATGTTGCGCGGTTTTTCATGGAATTCTGCATGACCGAAAGCTGCGGCAAATGTGTGCCCTGCCGCGTTGGTACATACGAAATGCACGAACTGCTGGATCGAATCTGTAAACGCCAGGCCACCATGGCCGATCTGAATCTGCTCAAAGAACTCTGCGATATGGTCAAGCAGACCAGCCTTTGTGGTTTGGGGCAGTCCGCACCTAACCCGGTTCTTAGTACGCTGCGCTATTTTGAAAACGAATATCTGAATCTGATCCAAAGCTCCCCTGCCGGCCACACCGGAGATGGGGACCATCACGTAGCCTTGGAGGTGCTCTCATGAATACGCCTGTCGATATTACAACAGAATCCATCACGCTGCAGATTGATGATAAAGATGTCAGTTGCCGCAAGGGAGAAACCGTTCTCCAGGTGGCTCGCGAAAACGGCATTGATATCCCCACGCTCTGTTATATGGAAGGTCTAACTGTGTGGGGCGGCTGCCGGTTATGCATGGTGGAAATCGCCGGTTCGCCCAAGTTGCAGGCTGCTTGCGCCACCGTTTGTATGGAAGGGATGAACATCTGCACCAAGTCTCCTCGGCTGGAGAACTACCGCCGCATGATTGTGGAATTGCTCTTTGCGGAGCGTAATCATGTGTGTTCAGTGTGCGTGAGCAATGGACACTGCGAATTACAGTCCATGGCTGTAAAGTTGGGTATCGATCATGTGCGCTTTGCCTATCGTTTTCCGCATCTGGAGGTGGATAACTCGCATGACCGCATGCGCATGGACCACAACCGCTGCATTCTATGCAGCCGATGCGTGCGTGTATGTGCCGAAGTCGAGGGTGCTCACACCAAAGATATCAAAGGTCGCGGTGTGCTCGCTGCCATCATCCACGATCTGGACCAGAACTGGGGTGAAAGCTCCACTTGCACCAGTTGCGGAAAATGTGTCAATATCTGCCCCACCGGAGCTTTGACCCATCGCGGAACCGCTGTGGGCGAAATGACCAAAAAGACTACGTTCCTGCCTTATTTAACCCTCATGCGGGAGGCCCAACTATGACTACGCCAACAGCAAAACCAACCGTCGCCACCGTCTGGCTGGACGGCTGTTCCGGATGCCACATGAGTTTGATGGACCTTGATGAGCGGCTCATCACACTGGCGGGGCTGGTGGATGTGCTCCATTCGCCGGTGGTGGACCAAAAGCAGTTTCCACCGCAGGTAGACCTTACTCTTGTCGAAGGCGCCGTCAGCAGCGAAGAAGATCTGCACAAAGCCTTGATTATTCGGGCCCGGAGCAAACTGGTGGTAGCACTCGGCGATTGCGCCGTTACCGGCAATGTACCGGCCATGCGCAACTATTTTGATCGCAGCGACCTGTTTGACCGGGCCTATGTGGAAAATGCCCAGGAACCAACGACCCCGGAAGAACGGCGGGTGGTGCTGCCGGTGGTGGGCGTGCCACCCCTTCGCCCGCACGCCACTGCTCTCCACGAGGTCATCAAGGTGGATATGTTTTTACCGGGCTGCCCGCCACCTGCCGATGCCATCTGGTACCTTTTGACCGAAATTCTGGCCGGACGTACACCGGTCACCACCACGGTGTCGCGCTTCGGCAAGTAGTGAGTGCCGCGATGGAGCGGCCGCGTAGCAAAGGATATCACCATGAATAAAACCATTACCATCGAAGGCGTAACACGGATTGAAGGCCATGCCCGCATCACCATTCAACTGGATGACCAGGGCAAGGTTTGCGATGCCCAATTCCACGTTACGCAATTCCGCGGATTTGAAAAATTTGTCCAAGGTCGTCCTCTGACTGAAATGCCCGGGATCATGGCCAGAATCTGCGGTATATGCCCGGTGAGCCATTTGATGGCCTCAGCCAAAGCCTGCGACGATTTACTGGCAGTGGATATCCCCCCCACCGCCAATAAACTACGACGCATCATGAATCTGGCCCAGATTGTGCAAAGCCACGCCTTGTCATTTTTTCACCTTTCCAGTCCGGATTTGCTCTTTGGCATGGATGGTGATCCGGCGAGCCGCAATATTTTCGGCCTCATCCGCGATCATCCGGAATTCGCCCGAGACGGCATTCTCCTGCGCAAGTTCGGGCAGGACATCATCTCTCTGCTGGGCGAGAAGAAAATTCATCCCGCCTGGGTGGTCCCCGGCGGAGTCAATGCTCCGCTTACCGCTCAGCACCGCGACCTGATTCTCGCTGAAATTCCCGCCGCGCTTTCCCGCGCTGCCCGGGCGCTGGAGTATTTCCACACGGTCCGCGACCGCTACCCCGCAGAGGTTGATGCTTTCGCCAATTTCCCCACGCTTTTTGCCGGCCTGATTTCACCGGCTGGACTTATTGAACACTACGATGGGGCCTTGCGGTTTGTGGATGAAAATGCGGCACCCGTCGCTGACCTGACCGACCCACACCAGTATCAATCCATGATCGGCGAAGCGGTCGAAAAACATTCCTATCTAAAATCACCCTATTTCCGGCCGCGGGGCTACCCCGAAGGAATTTATCGTGTCGGGCCGCTGGCCCGCATTATTCTCGCCGAGCGGTGTGGAACGCCGCGCGCTGACGCTGAATTGGGCATCTTCCGAACGCGGCTGGGCCGATCCCCCCAAAGCAGCTTCCATTATCACTGGGCCAGGCTGATCGAAATTCTCTATGGCATTGAAATGATCCAACGTCTGCTGGAATACCCGGACATTCTCAATACCCATGTGCGCTCGCGAGCCAGGCCGAACCGGCTTGAGGGTGTCGGAATTTCCGAAGCCCCGCGCGGCACGCTTATTCATCATTACCGGATTGATGAAAACGCCCGCATGGTCTGGGCCAATCTCATCATTGCCACCGGCAATAACAATCTGGCTATGAATCGTGGTGTGCTGCAGGTGGCACAACGCTTTGTTGATGGCACGCACCTGGAAGAAGGCATGTTAAACCGCGTGGAGGCCGTTATCCGGTGTTTTGATCCATGCCTGAGTTGTTCTACACATGCCTTGGGACAAATGCCGCTTTGTATTGAATTGATTAACTCCACTGGAGAATTATGTGATGTTCTGCAACGCGACTGATCCTGAACAGGCAGCTATTGATACACTGCTCATAGGCTATGGCAACGCGCTACGCTCGGACGATGGTGTGGGACCCACAGTGGTGGAACTTATCCGTCAGAGCCTTGGCCCGGCTTTTGCCACATGTGTGGCCTGCCGAACTGAACTGCAGCTTACCCCGGAACTCGCACCTTTGATTGCCTCTGCCCGTCGCGTTATCTTTGTTGATGCCAGTGTTGCTGTACAGGCAGGTCGTGTTACAATTCGCCGCATCGCAGCTCAGCCAACGGCAGCCTGCCTGGGTCATCAGTTTTCGCCTCCGCAGATACTGGAACTGGCTCGCCTGGCCTTTGGATGTGTCCCCCAGGCCTGGATCGTGGCCGTGGGTGTGCAATCTTTGGCTGTTGGCCAAGGCTTAACTGCGGCGGTGGAGGATACCGCAAGACGGCTGGCCGGACATCTGCGATACCACCTGCTGCCAATCGGCAAACCATCGTTCCACTGGACATCCCGGAACACTCGATTGATCAATGAAGGACGATGTTCAAGGGCGAGAGCGTTAAGCAAAATTTGAAAGGATGTTGCATGTCAGTTGTTAAACGTATCACTGTGGATGGCAACGAAGCCGCAACCAGCGTGGCTTATCGCACCAGCGAAACCGCCATTCTTTATCCGATCACCCCTGCCAGTACCATGGGCGAACTCGCCGATGAATGGGCCGCCGCACGCCAACTGAATATATGGGGTAATGTTCCACAGATCATCGAAATGCAAAGCGAAGCCGGGGCCATCGGCGCCGTTCACGGAGCTTTGCAGGCCGGCTCACTCTGTACGACCTTCACTGCCTCTCAGGGATTGCTGCTGATGATCCCGACAATGTACAAAATTGCCGGCGAATTAACTAGCTTTGTCATCCATGTGGCCGCCAGATCATTGGCCACCCATGCCCTTTCCATCTTCGGTGATCACTCGGATGTCATGGCCTGCCGCGGCACGGGCTTTGCCATGCTGGCTTCTGCAAGTGTTCAGGAAGCGCACGATCTGGCCGCGATCGCCACGGCCTCCACACTGGCCGCACGTGTTCCCTTCATACATTTCTTTGACGGCTTTCGTACTTCCCATGAAATCAACTGCATTGACGCTATCAACGACGAGCAACTGCGCGAGCTGATTCGCCCCGAATGGATCACCGCCCATCGCCAACGCGCCCTTACGCCCGATGCCCCCGTGCTCCGCGGCACCGCTCAAAATCCGGATGTGTTTTTCCAGGCGCGCGAGGCCTGCAATCCGTTTTACCAGGCACTGCCCGGCATTGTTCAGGAACAAATGCAGCACTTTGCTGCAGTTACCGGCCGCAACTATCGCCCCTATGAATACGTGGGTGATCCGCAGGCGCAGCATGTAGTAGTGGCCATGGGGTCTGGCGCCCAGACCGTGGCCCAGACCGTTCAATACCTTAACGCCCGTGGAGCCAGGCTGGGCTGCGTTATTGTCCGGCTTTATCGTCCCTTTGCTGCCGAGCTTTTCACGTCTGTTCTGCCGCCCCAGGTCCGGCGCATCGCGGTATTGGACAGAACCAAAGAACCCGGTGCCATGGGCGAGCCGCTCTACCAGGATGTTCTCACCGCCCTCATGGAAGATTGGACTGCCCCCCTGCCGCTGGTCATCGGCGGCCGCTACGGCTTGTCCAGCAAGGAATTTACGCCGGCGATGGTGAAGGCTATCTTCGACCATCTGGCATTGCCGAAGCCCCAGCGGCATTTCACCGTGGGTATTGTCGATGATGTAACAAGACTTTCCCTGCCCATCGGGGATGATCTGGACATTCAACCCACTGATACCATACAGGCGATATTCTTCGGCCTGGGGTCGGATGGAACTGTGGGTGCCAATAAAAATTCGATCAAGATTATCGCCGGCGAAACCGGCCTTAATGCCCAGGGTTATTTTGTCTACGATTCACGGAAATCCGGATCCATGACCGTGTCCCATCTGCGCTTCGGCCAAAGCCCTATTCGGGCAGCCTATCTGATTCATCAGGCTGGCTTTGTCGCCTGCCATCAGTTTGAATTTGTGGAAAAGCTTGACATCTTGGAAGCTGCCGCACCCGGCGCCGTGGTTCTTTTTAATGCTCCGTTTGCGCACGACCAGCTTTGGCGCAACCTGCCGCGGGAAATCCAGGAAGTTATCATTGCCAAAAAACTTCGCGTGTATACGATCAATGCCGATGCGGTAGCCCACAATGTCGGCATGGGCCGACGCATCAACACCATCATGCAGACCTGCTTTTTTGCCATATCCGGCGTGGTGGAACAAAACGAAGCCATCGCTGCCATCAAGCGATCGATTCGTAAAACCTATGCCAAACGCGGCGAAGAGGTGGTACGACGCAATTTTGAAGCCGTCGATAAAACTCTTGAAAATCTTCACCCCGTTACCATTCCCGCCACGGCCGATTCCGCCATTCATCAGACCGGCTTCTTCCATGAGCGGATGCCCGAATTCACTCGGCGTGTGCAGGCCGTAATGCTTGCCGGAAAAGGTGACAGCCTGCCCGTGAGTGCATTTCCGGTGGATGGAACCTGGCCCACCGGCACAACCCAATGGGAAAAACGCAACATTGCGGCCGATATTCCAATATGGGAGCCGGGTATTTGCATACAGTGTAACAAGTGCGCCTTTGTGTGCCCGCATGCCGCGATTCGTGCCAAGGTCGCCTCCGAGACTGATTTGGCCGGGGCTCCATCCACCTTCCATAGCGTGGCCTACAAAGCTCCCGATTTCAAGGGGATGCAATACATTCTGCAGGTAGCTCCGGAAGACTGCACTGGCTGCGGTCTATGCGTTCAGGTATGCCCCTCCAGGGATAAATCCAATCCCAAACACAAGGCCATCAATATGACTCCGCGTCTGGCCGTCCGCGACACCCAGAAGGCCAACTATGATTTCTTCCTCCATATTCCCGAATTGGATCGCAGCCGTATCAGCCGCCTGGATGCCAAATCCAGTCAGTTTATGCTCCCGCTTTTTGAATATTCCGGAGCCTGCGCCGGCTGCGGCGAAACGCCTTATCTCAAACTGCTTTCGCAACTTTTTGGGGACCGTCTGATCATCGCCAATGCCACCGGATGTTCCTCCATTTACGGCGGCAATCTGCCCACCACGCCCTACACCAAAGATGCCAATGGCCGTGGACCGGCGTGGAATAATTCCCTCTTCGAAAACAATGCCGAATTTGGCCTGGGAATCGCCCTGGGAGTGGCCAAACACGAACAGGAGGCCAGCCGATTGGTCAAGCAGTTGGCCCCGACCATTGGTGAAATCCTGGCCGATGGCTTGCTGATGACCGATCAGAGTACCGAATACGGCATTGCCCAGCAGCGCCGGCATGTTGCAGCACTGCGCCAAACCCTGCAACGTCTTACCAGCCCGGAGGCTGCCACACTTCGCCAACTTGCTGATTATCTCGTTCGCAAAAGCATCTGGATTGTCGGTGGTGACGGCTGGGCGTATGACATCGGCTACGGCGGGCTTGACCACGTGCTTAGCATGCCGTACGACATCAACGTACTGGTTCTTGATACCGAGGTTTATTCCAACACCGGCGGTCAGGCCTCCAAGAGCACGCCCATCGGCGCGGCCGCCAAGTTTGCCTCCACCGGCAAAGACACCCAGAAAAAAGACCTGGGCCTCATGGCCATGAGCTATCGCCACGCCTACGTGGCCAGCGTGGCCTTCGGTTCCAACGACAATCAAACAGTGAAAGCCTTCAGTGAGGCGGCGGCCTATCCCGGACCGTCGATGGTTATCGCCTATTCTCATTGCATTGCCCACGGTTACGACCTGAGCTTTGGCTGTGAACAGCAGAAAATGGCTGTAGACAGTGGAATCTGGCCGCTGTACCGCTACGATCCACGGCTGATCCATCTGGGCAAACCACCGTTGCAAATTGACGCAACCACTGTACGCGCTGATGTCCACGCTTATTTACGCAACGAAACCCGCTTCGCCATGGTTGAAAAAATTGATCCGGAGCGATTCCGGCTGCTTTCGCAAGCCCGGGTACGCAATACCGCCGATCGGCTCGCCTTGTACCGTGAACTGGGCCAAATCGCTTATCCCTACGCGCAGCCGGAAGCTGCCGCTGCAACAACTGCGGAAACCTCCGCGAAAGGAACTGTGCCATCATGAATCTTTCCACCTCCTATATGGGATTTCAACTACCGCACCCGCTCATTCCCGGAGCTTCTCCCATGTCGGACGACCTTGATACGATCCGAAAGCTGGAAGATGCCGGTGCTCCCATGATCATCATGCACTCTATTTTTGAAGAACAACTGGTCCAGGAGCAGCTTTACGTCAACTGGGCTATCGAGCAGGCCGAAGAGAGCTATGGTGAAGCCGCCAGCTACCTGCCCAAGCCCGGCGAATTTAGCCTCGGTTCGGAAGCCTATCTCAAACAAGTGGCCAAAATCAAGGCGGCCGTGGCGGTGCCCGTCATTGCTTCACTCAATGGCCGTACCAAGGGCGGATGGATTTCCTATGCCCAGGAGTTGCAGCAGGCCGGGGCCGATGGCATCGAACTCAATATTTATGAGATGTCGCTTTCCCCATCACGCAGTTCTACCGATATCGAACGGGAAGCCCTGGCGGTCATTGCCGCCGTGCGCAGCGCGGTTAAGCTTCCCCTGGCGGTGAAATTATCCCCCTTTTATACCTCGCCCATTCACTTTGCCGCGCAAGCCACCGAGGCCGGTGCCGGAAGTATCGTAATCTTCAATCGGTTTTATCAGGGCGATATTGATATCGAAAACCTTACTGTGCGGCGATCCCTGAAACTTTCCACGTCTGATGAACTGCTTCTGCGTCTGCGTTGGGCCGCGGCGATGTATGGCCGGATCGACGGCGGACTGGCCATTACCGGCGGTGTGCAAACATGCCGGGATATCATCAAATGCATCATGGTTGGCGCCGATGTGGTGCAAATGGTTTCGGCTCTGCTGGAATCCGGCCCGGAACATCTGGCGGTTCTACGCCAGGGCCTTATGGACTGGATGGAGCAGCATGAGTACAGTTCCCTAAGCCAGATGAAAGGCTCGATGAGTTTGCCCCATTCCCCCGAACCTGAACTTTTCGAACGGGGCAATTACATGCGTATCTTGCAAAGCTGGACCGTCTCAGAGACCACCCAGGACGGATTCTGGAGCTAGCCATGCATGAAATGTCCATTGCCATGGAACTGCTCTCGCTTATCGAAAGTCGCATGCCCACCCACGCGACGCTGGAGGCCGCGAAGGTGCGTATCGGCCCCATGCACGGTGTAGTAGCCGAGGCCTTGCAATGGGCCTGGCAGACCGTGGTAAGCGAAAAGGGCTGGCCGCAGGCCCGCCTGCTCATCGACACTCCGCCCTGGCAATTGCAATGTCCGGCCTGCCGGCGGCAATGGCAGCCGCAGACGATCGATGAACTCTGTACCTGCGGGCACATCGAGGCCAGACTCGTCGGCGGGGATGAATTTCTGCTGCTTTCCATTGATGTGGTGCTGCCTCCGGAGTACCCGGCACAACAATCAGCAATGTCTACTACAGGTGTCTTATGAGTATTACAGTACCCGTGGTCGAAAACGTTTTGAAAGTCAATGATGAAATCGCCCTGCTTAACCGCCGGAACTTCCATGATGCCCACGTGTTTGTGATTGATCTGATCGGTGCTCCCGGGGCCGGTAAAACCGCTCTGCTGGAACTGACTCTGGATCAGCTTGCCGGAATCGTCCGGGTCGGCGTGGTGGTGGGTGATCCGGCCACCTCCCGTGACGGTCAAAGGCTGGCCCGCTTCACCCGCCATGTTGTGCAGGTCAATACCGGCCATGGCTGCCACCTGGATGCTAATCAAGTGCGCCAGGCCATCTCCAAATTGCCGCTGGCTGAACTTGATATTTTAGTGATTGAAAATGTCGGTAATCTGATATGCCCGGTCGGTTTTGACCTGGGTCAACATGCCAAAGTCGGATTATTTTCCGTCAGCGAAGGGGATGATAAAGCCGCTAAACATCCGCACCTGGTTTTAACCGCCAATGTGCTTATCTTAAATAAAATTGATCTGCTGCCCTACGTACCCTTCAATCTGCCTCGATTCCGCGAAGATGTACGGCACCTGAACCAGGTGGCTCCCTTGATGGAAGTCTCGGTGGCCCGCCGTCAAATCGATCCGTGGTCCCAATGGCTGTTGTCCCAGGCTGCCAAGCCGCAATCCGGCGCCACTTCGTAAATTGCCCCAGCGACTCCCGGTGAAGGCCCGCTTTGTCTACGGCGCTGGAAGAGTCGGCTGAGGCGGCTCTTGCGGCGACGGCTCCTCAGATTCCAATCCCAGTTCCCGCACTTTTTTATTGAGCGTGTTACGGTTGATTCCCAGAAAATCTGCGGCCTTGATCTTCACCCCGTCGCAATGCTTCAGGGCCTGGCTGATCAACCCCTTTTCCACCTGGTGGATGACCAGATCATAGATATGCCCTTCTTTCAGGGCGTATGTGGCCAGAGACTCCTCCACCAGATGTTCCACCAGATCATGGACATCTTCGCCGACAAGGGCATTTCTGCCCTGCTGGGCAAAAGCCCGAATTGCCGTAGGCAGCAATTCTTCCGTGAGGGTATCCCCCCGGCTCAATACCACGGCTCGCTCAATGGCATTTTCCAGTTCACGCACGTTACCCGGCCAGCCATAGCGTACCAATACGTTGAGCAATTCGCGGCTGATTTTGCTCAATTCTTTTCCGTTTTCGGCATTAAATTTATCCCGAAAAAAATCAATCAGCCGGGGAATGTCTTCACGCCGGCTGCGTAGCGGCGGCAGGGCAATGGTGACCACATTGAGCCGATAAAACAAATCTTCACGGAATCGCCCCTTGGCCACTTCATCCTGTAAATTCAGGTTGGTAGCGGCGATAATACGTACATCCACGCGAATGGTTTTATTATCTCCTACCCGTTCGAGTTCGCGTTCCTGCAGCACCCGCAACAGCTTCACCTGCAGCCCGATGTCCATGGTGCCTATTTCATCCAGAAACAGCGTGCCGCCGTGGGCCGCCTCAAACCTTCCGACTTTGTCGCGAATGGCCCCGGTAAAACTGCCCTTCACATGGCCGAAAAGTTCCGATTCCAGCAGTGTACCGCTTAGCGCCCCGCAATTCACACGTATAAACGGTCTTTCCGCCCGGGGCGAATTGAAATGAATGGCCTTGGCGATCAGTTCCTTGCCGGTGCCCGTTTCGCCCAGCAACAGCACGGTGGCCCGGCTCGAGGCTACCTGGGCAATGGTGTCAAACACCTCCAGCATTGCCGGGGAGCTGCCGATGATGTTGTCAAACTTGTATTTGCTCTGCAGGGTATCACGCAACTGGCGACGCTCTTCCTGCCATTGTTCGCGTTCCTCCGCGACAATGCTGTTAATTTTGATGGCTTGCGCAATAAAGGCCGCTACAATTTCCAGCAGCCGCTGATCATCCGATAGCGTATGCTCGTCGAGAAACTGCTTGTCTACTGACAAGGCTCCCACCGTGCGGCCATCAACTGAAATCGGTACGCATATAAAACTGACGACTTTTCCGTCATTGCCGGCCCGCGCTCCGGTGCGGTTCAAAAATCGCGTTTCTTTACTGATGTCCGCCACCACCAGCGGCGATCCGCTGGCCACCACCTGCCCCGTAATGCCTTCTCCGACCACGTAACGGCCCCGTTGTATTTCTTCCGGCGTCAGGCCCAAAGCCGCTTCAATCTGCAGCCGGCCCGTAGCGTCATTCAACAGCACCATCGAGCCGCGCTCCATGCCCAACCGATCGGCGAGCACGCGCATCGTCTGCGCAAAGGCCGCGTGCAGATCCAGACCGGAGGAAAGCACCCGCCCCATTTCCCGCAGCAGCGTTAATTCCAGTTCAGCTCGTTCCATACTATCCATGGTAACTGAGCAATCTGCCCAAGCCACCATCCTTAAAACAGCCGTCGGCCTCTTCAAGTCAGGATCATTCTACCCTGGAATCATCCTATGCACGTTTAGTTAGCAAATTCCATGCTAGATGGCACCATCACCATTTCGCCCAGGTAAACATACCGATAATAACTATTGATCGCCTTTACAATAGCTTTTTTTTTCAAACGCTGGCTTAATCC
>JAJZNX010000090.1 GCA_021852275.1 Planctomycetota bacterium
TCTGTAACCGTTCACGAAAGGGCGACCGGGCAGGCTGGAAGCCCGCACCACAAGTGGTGTCCCCGCTGTTGAGGACGCCACCACTGCCGTAACGCTGATTTGTTGGCATGGCCGTGAACGGTTACGAAAATCTTCGCAGGTTCCGGGCGCCCAGCGAGACCAGGGAAATAATCCCTGGGCTGGTGTGTACGTAGCGACGGGGGGGGGATAACGGTGCGGGCTGCGGGGTGCGAGACGGGAGAATGATGGGGATTAAACACGAAGACGTAGGGTTGCCAATGTACGAGAAACACAGACAGGAATGTCTCTGCTACGCTATATTGTCGTGGTTGGAGGGGCCCAACCGGCTACGAAACACAGACAAGAATGTCTGTGCTACATTTTTAGCCGCGGTTGGAGGGGCCCAACCGGCTACGAAACACAGACAGGAATGTCTGTGCTACGCTATATTGTCGCGGTTGGAGAGAAGAACAACCGACTACGAAACACAGACACGAATGTCTGTGCTACATTTTTAGCCGCGGTTGGAGGGGCCCAACCGGCTACTGGGGTGGGCTTACAGATGTGGGGAATAAATATTAAGCTGAAGTATGCCGGGCCTGCGGCAATAACATGTGCGGCGGGGCGTTGTAATTTTCATCGCTCCCTTGGGCGTGAACGGCCGCTGGATTTTTAACAATTCTTACAACAATTTTCATTGAAGGGATTTTGCATGATTTTTCGCCGGTTTGGTTTCAACATGCGACAGGTTTTGTTGCCATTGATGGTGATGCTTATGGTTGGACTCATGGGCCGGTCCGCGGTACAAGCTGGTGTAGACGGTGGCCTGATGAGCGGGGGCATTGTTGGCAGATATTTTGCCAATGGGCATTTTGCCGGCAAGCCCATTTTTATACGGCGGGATGACCGCGTGGATTTTAACTGGGGCCGATACCGGCCGGTGGGCGGATCGAATACGCCCAAGTATCACAATTTTCCGCGCAGTAATTTTTCCGTGCAGTGGAGCGGGCGGGTGAAACCGGTTTATGGCGGCAAGTATATTTTTACCGTAGCCAGTGATGATGGCGCTGTGCTCACCATTCAAGGGCCGACATCGGAGAAGGCGCAGACGATCATTGACAGCCGACAGCCGGGAAAGGCCCGCAGTCAGCCGGTGGAGTTGGCGGCGGGCAAGGCGTATCGCCTGATTTTGCGTTACCGACATAAATCGGGGGTGGCGTATTGTCGGTTGCTGTGGAACAGGGTTGGTTTTCCGGCGCGGGTTATTGGTCCGCTGCGGGCACAGGGGATCAACGCTTCGGCATGGTCGCAGTATGTATGGGCCAATGCGGTGCGCGGTGCAAGCCGCTGGTACAAGGGCAAAGCCAACGCGCGAGGTGAACTTACCACCAACGGCACCCTGGTGGTGTATGCAGGCAGCGGTACCTACACCATGGAGTTTCACGGTCGGGCGAGGGTGCAACTGCAACTGGTCGCGGGTGGTTTTACGGTGGGGCGCAAGAAGTATGGGCAGACACTTCCGGCCGGGGTTGGTTACAATGCCGCGACCAACACGACCACGGCGCAGTTACAAGCGGGCAAACGCGGGATGTTCTTTTTAGCTTTCGATGAAACCAGGAAAAATGCGTCAGCGGCGAAGGGCACGGGCATCAGCCATGTGCAGCTTTACATGCCGATGTATCCGGGGGCCAAACAATCTGAGCCGGTCGGAACGGTTGTTTATGGGCCGATTCGCCGGGCGTTTTCGCACTTTACCGTCATCCGCTGGCTGGAGCAGGCGAATCTGGTGGAAACCGGCCGGTGGCGGGACCGCACGGTTCCTGCGGATCTGTTTTTCACGCGAAATGGCGGGCAGTACACCAATAACAACGGCGGTGAATGCTGGGAAGACCTGGTGATGTTGGCCAATGAAACGGGCAAGGACTTGTACATTACCATGCCTGTAGCCGCCAACCGCGCTTATTTCAAGAAGCTGGCCCTGTTGCTGAAATACGGGTCTGATGGCCGGGAGCCATACACTTCCATGCGGCCGAATCCGGCGTATCCGCCCCTGAATCCGAATTTGAAGGTTTATTTTGAAGTCGGCAATGAAATCTGGAACTGGGCTTTTGGCTCCAGCGGTCAGGCGGCGCAGATATCCACGCGCGAAATAAAGCAACACGCTGCGGCGGCAAAAATATTTGACTACAACGGGCACGGCAATTACCGCACGTGGCAGGCCTGGCGGCTTGTGGTGGCCAGCAACGTGTTTAGGAAGGTATTTGGCAACAAGGCCATGGGCCGCCGAATTCGTCCGCTGCTGGAAGACCAGTACAACAACGGCCAGCTACGGCGTGGTTTTCGCTGAACTTCCTGGACGGCTATTTTGACAACGGCACCGGCCATAACGTGGCCCAGCCGCATCCGGTGAACTACTACATCTGGGGTGGCGGCGGTGCGACTTATTATGGCGTTGGCAATCCGCTGGGGATACAGCATCAGACCCGGTTCGCCGATGCCGGCTTCGAACAGCCGGTGCTGGCCGATTATTCCGTCAAGAAAGACCCTGTCGGCACGGCGTGGCATTTCCACGGGGATGCGGGTATTTATCGTTGGGCATCCCACGCCGTGGCCGGCTTCAGGGGTGGCAAGCTGCAGAATGACAATACCAAACAGGCGGTGGGCATGCGTTTTCAGGTTGGATCGCGGCCCATTTTTATTCACGCCCTTGGCGGTTATATCAACGGGTCCATGCCGCCGGTGGAAGTGGTGTTATTAAATGCGGCAAGTCATCAGGTGCTGGCCCAGGTGCAGTTGCCGACGCAGCGCCCCACCGAAAGTTTTTCCGGCGTTTTTTCGACCCCACTCAAGTCGCCGCTGCGTCTGGATGCGAGTCAGACGTATGATGTGCTGGAGCGGCCGGTGCAATATTGGTCGTGGCATCCATTTGAAGTGCATGGTGCCGGCATGCAGGTGAAGGCCGGGCCGGGAGTTTCGGTGCTGGGGCCGGTGCAGGCTCTGGCCAATGGGCCGGATGCCAGCCGTTGGCAAAGGCAATTTAAGGCCCAGGCCGGGCACGGTTATGGACCGGTAGATTTCAGCTATACCACCACCGCCTCGCCGTCGCCAGCAGTGGATCTGCCCAGACCGGTGGCTGGTGCCCAGGCCGCATTTATTCGCGGCACGGGTTCGATGGAACAAACTGTTGATTTCGCCAAGCCTGGTTATTATGCGTTGATGTTTGATGCCGCGGGGCCTGGCAAGGGCTGGCCTGCGTACGGGCCGTTCCAGATTTTCTGCGACAAGGAGAATGCCAGTCCGGCTGCGCAGGACAGCGACCAGACGGCGGTAGTGGCGGGTTTGGGCGGTTTCAACCGGCCGATACAGAACTTTCGGGAGGTTTACGGCAGCGCGGTATTTCACATTGCCAGGGCCGGGCCGCACGTGATTCGGATTCAGGGTGTGGACAAGGGGGGGAAATCGCCGCGGCCGTTCACAGTTTTTGACAACATGCGGATCTGCAGTGTGGCGGCGATTATCAAAAGCGGCTTTGGATCGGGCCAGGCCCTGGGCCAGATCGGTCAGAGCAACTATGCCAAGCAACTCAACGGCCAGGCGCAATATCCGACGGTCTTTGGCCTGCATGTGGCCGCCTATGAAGCCGGCTGGTCATTGGGCGGCGATTTTGGCAGCGTGCCCATTCAGGCATTTGCCAAGTACCATGCGGCCGGTGCTACCACGATCAACAATGCGGCCGGAGAGATTTTCGCCCGCAGCGGCGGCTATCTTAACACCTGGGGTGTATACCATTATTGGCCGGCCCATGGCCTGGTTCATGCAGCCAGTTATCCGTTGATGAAAAGTATCCTTCATCTTGCAGATACGGTGCCGCCGGTATCCGATGCGGGAATTGCCCTGCCGGCAACGCTTTCTGCAGCCCATGCCATTCAATGGACCTGGCAGAAACCCACGGCCCAGTTGGCACAGCCGGGAGCCTGGCTGAGTTGGATTGTCTGCAATCGTAGGCCGCATACCGCAGTTTTTCATCTGAAGGTGCAGGCTTCCGGCAATGGACGGTATGATGTGTTTGTGGATGGGCGGGAGGTGGCGGCCAAACAGCCCGTTTCCCACGATGGAACGATCATCGTGCATCTTGCGCCCGGAGATCATGGTATTCTCGTGCGCAACGCCGGTGGGATCGTGTCCATTCGGGCGGTGAGTTGCCGTTAATAGACTTTATTTTCGACACATGCCGGCATTATATGGAGAATATGTTGCCATGCGATTTATCACATTAATAACTCTATGGATAACGGTTATGGTCGGGGCCATTTTGGGCCTGGGTACAGCAACAGCGGCGGCGGCCGGTGCATTTTATCTTCGTCCGCATGATCGGGTGGTTTTCTACGGCGACAGCATCACCGAACAGCGTTACTATCCGGTGGCGGTGCAGACGTTTGTGCGTACCCGCTTTCCGAAGCTCAAGGTTCGCTTTGTCGATTCCGGTGTGGGAGGGGATACCGTGGACGGCGGATGGGCAGGCCCCATTGACCTGCGGTTGAAACGCGATGTCCTGCCTTTTCACCCGACCGTGGTAACCATCATGCTGGGGATGAACGACGGCGGCTATCATCCATACAATGCCCAGGTGCTGCAGCGATACCGACAGGGATACGTACATATCATCCACTGGCTGAGGAAGCATCTGCCCGGAGTGCGGCTGGTGTTTATCGAGCCGTCACCGTTTGACGATTACTCCAGGCCGCTTTCGCCGGGCAAACAAGCCCGGCTGGGCACGTACAACCAGGTGATGATTCGCATGGGCCGGGTGGTGGCGCAACTGGCGGCCCGATACCATGCGCTTTGCGTTAATTTCAATGCGCCGCTGGTAAAGGTGATTGAAAAAGTCCGCCGGAAAAATCCGGCCCTGGCCGCACGTATCATTCCGGGGCGTGTGCATCCGGGGGCCACGGCGCAGATGGTCATGGCCCAGACGTTGCTGACGGCCTGGCATGCGCCGGCTCTGGTGTCTGCGGTGGCTATTCGCGGCGGCGCGGCTCCGGCGGTGGCCAAAGCTGTCAACACCCGCGTACGGGATTTGCGGCTGGCCGGCGGCACGCTTTCCTGGCAGCAGATGGATATGGCCCTGCCTTATCCCATGATGACTTTGCATGCAGAGCATTCGCCGCAGTTTCCACCGGTGCGATGGTGGGATCGGAAAAAGCATCGCCTGGGGGAATGGCCGGGACCGGCGCAAAAATTCAGCTACATTAATCCTCTGGCGGCGCTGGTGCTGCACCTCACCCGCGCATATCAAACGCTGGATCAGCAGCGGCTGCGGGTGATGGGTTTGCCGGCGGGCAACTATGAACTGCAGATCAATGGGCGGATTATCGCCCACTGCACCGCCGCCAAGCTTGCCGCCGGCGTGAATCTGGCCCGCTACAACACACCGATGATGACCCAGGCATACCATGTGATGAGGTTGGTCTGGCGGCAGACGCAGGAGCGGTTTTTGGCATGGCGGCTTTATCAATTGCCGGCCCGGGGTTTTGGCTACAAGGCCAGACGCTATGCGCCCGCAGCGCTGGCCAGGGCACTGGCGGTCGCCAAGGCCATGTATCGTCAATGCCGGCGGATGGATGCGGTGGAATATGCGGCGGCGGAGCCTCACGTGGATACGTATCGCCTGTGGCGGATAACGGGGCGGTGAGGGTTCGCGGCCTGCGGGGCGTGAGGCGGGGGTAACGGCCAGCAGGCTGGCCGGCTTAGAAAATCTGTAACCGTTCACGAAAGGGCGACCGGGCAGGCTGGAAGCCCGCACCACAAGTGGTGTCCCCGCTGTTGAGGACGCCACCACTGCCGTAACGCTGATCTGTTGGCATGGCCGTGAACGGTTACGAAAATCTTCGCGGGTTACGCGCGCGCCGTGCGCCCAGGGAAATAATCCAATAATGTCCGGGATATGTTAACAGAATACTACCACAAAATTAACAGAATCTTAACTTGCGCTTTCGCGCTGGATATGTTCTACTGTCCGCCATGAGTGATGCGGACCAAAAGAAGATGGAT
>JAJZNX010000108.1 GCA_021852275.1 Planctomycetota bacterium
TTATCACGGTTTATCACCGCACTGATTCTTAGCCGCCCATCCTTAGGCCGCCAGCTTGCTATTCTACCAATTCTCCCGCATTACGTGCCACGCACCCGGAACTATGCCCATCACATTCCACGGTGGCGCAAGGCGGGCTATCACGTGAAGCTGCTTTTTTTAAGTTTACCCTCTGTCGACTTCGCAATGGCCAGGGTGCATGCAAGCGTTGCGCAGGGCGGCCACGATGTTCCCCGGGATGTCATACGGCGGCGATTCATTGCCGGGGTTAAAAATTTTCACACCGTTTATCGCCCTCTGGTGGACAAGTGGATATTATACGATAATTCAACGCGGCCGCCGCATGTTCTTGAATCAGGAGAAACCCATGGCCACGAAAATAAATACTACGGACCCGGACATTGTTGGATCATTACCGGCGCTCCGCCGGGCGGCGCGTGCTGCCCGCCGGCTCGCGATTCAGACCGGCACGCCGTGCTACGTTATGTGCGGGGGCAGGATTGTTAATATCGCGGCTCGACGCAACCCTCCCCAACGGCGGAAATCGCTGCCGGTTCCTCGCCGGAAAGGGGCCCCGGTTACTTGATGATTTCAACCACTGACATCCTGAAACTGTGGGACCGATTTCGGCGGTGGTAAACCCGCACCACGCGCCGCAGCGACTTGAATTTCCATTGCAATCTGGTCAAGGGCCTGGTCGTCTTTCGAATGTTCGACTACGTGAAGCACATTATTCCGACCAATAATCCGGACCGTCACAAATCGTGGAGTCTGATCTGTCCGATATGCTTTCTGATTCAAAATATCTGTGTTCGTCCCACAAACCCCGTCTTTCAATGATGAAAGAAAAATGAGAATCTCTATCCATTCAGAGACGAAGGGAGAGAAACGGGAGCCGATTATTTTGTTCTGTGGCGGGTGTGGAGGTATGATATGGGCGTGGTAGTAGTTGCGGAAGACAGTTCGGCCAGTGGATTGCAGTGGCAGAGAAAACTGCATGGTGGAAGCGGCGTCTCGCCGCTTGGGGCCAATGATCCGGTAACGGGGCTGTATTACGAGCGTGCCCGGTGGTATTCGCCATCATTGGGAACGTGGGTCTCCCAAGACCCGGCCCAATATCCCAGCGCTGCGGCGCAGCCTCGTCCGCCGACCTCGGCGGGATTTCGTGCGGTTGAAGAAACATATTTTGCAGGCATCAGCCTGCCCCAGCTCAACATCAACGGTGCGGATACGTACCAGTTTGTGATAGGGAATCCGTTGGGGAGGGTGGATGCGGGTGGATTGTGGTACTGGAATAACCCGATCAGCGGGGCACTGGGGCACCTCCTTTATTCGGGTGTCACCGGTGCCGAGGCTGCGGCCGCTGCCGCCGCGCACGCGGCTGAGGCGGTAGGCCACGCCATCTACAACGCCGATCAGAATCTGGTTTGGGGAGCCACCAAGTCCGCCGCGGACTCGCTGTTTCATAAGTATTGCCATTGCAAACAGATTAGCGAGGGTAAATTCTATGGTGTAAATTTGAGTGGATTGGTTGCCGGGGCCATTACCGTGCCAGAGGGCGTGGCTGCGCAATGTGAAGGTGGGATACAGGTCTTGGTTGAATGTGGTGCCCACGGTGTCGCTTTCTATAGATATGGCGGCGCAGGCGGGGGGGGGAGCAACTGGTTAGCCCCCGGTGGTATTAATGGCGGGGTTGACCTAGGCGGATTGACGGAGCAAAAACCTATTTAACGTCAGCACTTACGCATCCCCCTTCTATACAGGCACCGTGGGCGTCACCGGTGGTGCTGGCTTCGCCGTAGGTGGAAACGGTTGTTATTTCACAGGTGAAGGCCCCCTTGGAAACCCCAGTGTCGGAAGCACCGCCTGTGTCGGGGACGTTCGGAAATGTATTTATTGGGGCTGCTACGCCGGGAGTTTCCGGGACATTTACCCTTGGAATGCAATGGTTCGGTTTGTTGGCCTTCATACCTGTTTCCGATTAGATACAATTTTGTCGGTAGCGGTGGGGCTGTACTGGCGATAAAGAATGTTATGCTTATTCTTGATTGCGGTTTTTGTCGCGAGCATGGCATTTTTGCTGTACGGCGTGATTACGCTCGACCGACTCATTCAGGCGGAATACGAAAAGCACCGCAATCTGTGGGAGGCAGACGGCAAACCCTATTTTAGGGGTTGTCGAGATTCAAGCTTTTTCTCAGGCATCTCGGCCAGGAGCAGACTTGCATCCCTCTGGCGTATCCACACACCAGAATGGATTTTGGAATCCCCATTTCTCATAAGAGCTTTGTGCCGATACCGGTGGTGCATGCGGTTTGCATTTATTGCAATGCTGGCATATGGAATTCTGCTTTTCCTCGTAGTTGTGCTGTAGCATTGAGTATTCGATGATCGCGATAAAGGAGATTGCGCCGCTAAAATTGTAGAGGCCTGGCCAGTTGTATGGATTCTGCCTTTGCGCCCCAGGGCGGCCGCTGCGGGAATTTACTGGCTCAATGCGGCCCCCGGCGGTATGATAGCGGTGGATGTTCCGGGTTGACGCGAGGAAACCATGCGCCTGGGAATTCGGCGCAAGCTGATAGGTACTCTTGTTTTAGTCGGTCTGCTGCCGCTGGCCTTGAGCCTGGTTGCCATTCTCGGCTTGGGTGCGCGCCTGCGCATCAATACCATCCATGTGTCCCTTCGCGCACGGGCCAATACCTATGCCCATGAAATTGCCGATCGCCTGCAGGCGGAACTGGACCGGCTTTATTTGCTGGCGCATCTGCCGGAAGTCGTGGCCTACACCCGTGAACAGGATGTGTTGGCGACCAAGCAATTCGTTGGAACCACCACGCGGCCTGCAGCCGGCACCCGGCGAATTGCGAATATGTGGCCCGGGCTGCCGGATAATGCGGCACCTTTGCGGATCATTTTGCATAATCCGATTGCCGATCGTCTGCGGCTGGTCAGCCGCAGCAGTCGCGGCGAATATCACATGCTGGCGGCCGATCGTTATGGCCGGTTGATTGCGGCGGATGTCAAGCCCACCATGTTTTATCAAGCCGGGCAAACCTGGTGGAAAAGGGCGATGACTCCCGGCTGCAGCGGTTACATCAGTTCCATCTTGATTGATCCGGAAAATCACCAGCCGGCCATCGTCCTGGCCGTGCCAGTCCGAGAGAACCATGGACATCAAATTTATGGTGTGCTTAAAGAGACATGCGACATTCGCTGGATTCAAAAAAGTTTCGCCCGTGGCGTAGGCCCCATTGGTGCCACGGCCCAGATTTTTGACAGCCACTCCAAGACTACGCCTTTTTCGGTGGGGCGGGTATGGGTCGCACGGGGAGCGCAGGCCAGATTTATCAAAAATCAAGGACGAATGGATGGTCGCTGGTGGCGCGAACTGCTGCACGGACCGATTCTGGGATCTGCTCCGGTAGCCTTTGGCATGGGCTTGCAGGTTGGTAGCGGCCATGTAGTGGTGCCGCACTGGAATGTGCTGGTCAGTGAACCCACTGCATTGGTGGTCAAGCCCATATACACCATTGGCCGCACCATCGCTTTTGTCGGTGTGGTGCTTATTGCGTTGCTGTTTTTGGTGGGCTACGGCATCAGCCAGCGGGAAATTGTCAATCCCATTATGCGTCTCAGGCAGGCCGCAGGTGCCGTCGGTCGCGGAGAGCTTAATGTGCGGGTTATTTCTGAGGACCAGACGGGCCATGTTTTTTTTCAACACGATGAATTGGGCGACCTGGCCCATGATTTTGACAACATGACCCGCCAGTTACAGCGCAATATCCACCAGTTGGAACGCAGTGATGAGGCCAAAAAAAGATTTCTGGAACTCGCCGGCCATGAATTACGAACCCCCGTGACCACCATTGTGCTCACGACGGATTTGCTGCGGCGGCAACTCAATATCGCCGCTGCTGATGGCGGCAACACGTCGGAAATGCTCCATGCGCTGGATATCATCGGGGCCCGCGCCCGCCGGCTGGACAAAATGATCAACGATATCCTGAAGCTGGTGCAGACCGATCAATTTTCAGCGCCTCTCAATCGCACCACCTTCGATATGCATGCCTTGATTTTAGAGGTGTGCCGCGATCAAAGCGCGTTTTTGGCGGAACGCCGGCAGAAAATTGAACTAGATCTGCCCGACCAGTTGCCGCCGTTTTTCGGAGATCGTGAAAAGCTCAGCGATGTGCTCATCAATGTCCTGACCAATGCGATCCGATTTTCCCCCGATGGTGCCGTGATTCATCTGGCCGCACACAAAACTGTGGATGATCGCCTCGAAATTCTCATCTGCGACTCCGGATCCGGCATTGCGCCCCAGCATCTGGAACAAATCTTCCAGCCATTCCAGACCGGCGAAGATATGCGGCATCATCACAGTGGAACGGTTGAGTATGGCAGCCGTGGATTGGGACTGGGTTTGGCCATTGTACGCCGCTTTGTTGAAGCTCATGATGGGCGCGTGGATGTTCGTTCTACGCCAGAGGGAACTCAGGTATTTATCAGTTTGCCGCTGACGGTGCCGCAGCCGACAACCCCCGAGCCGCCGTTGTCTGCCGCTATTGCGGATTTTCCCACGATTTAGGAGCTTCGCAAAAATAAATTCATATTTTAAGGCACAGGCATTTTTGGCGGCCGGCTCGTGCAGAGCATATTTAACACATTTTTAATGGATTTATCCTTGCATCAGCCGGCGGGAATCCTTATGCTATATGTTGTTCGGAGCAATTGTGGTTATGGCTGGCCAGATGGCTGGTAAATGCTTCGCTGCAATTTCATGGTGCCTCGACAAAGGACGTTAGAGCAATATCTCGGCGAACTTACTTTTAATGGACCTTTCGCTCGGCCATCGGGATGGAACCTTGTAGGCAAGAGCAGAGAAACCCCGGGGGGTTTGTTATGCCGACTGACCGGCAGGTTGCGGCCGCCTGTGATATTGTTGGAAATTCCAGGGCGATAGCGAACGTACGATCTCTCATCGCCACAATTGGCCAGCGCCCATGCAGTGTGCTGATTTTAGGGGAATCCGGTACCGGCAAAGAACTGGTGGCACGAAGTCTCCACGAGGCCGGAGATCCCGATTCGCCGTTTATAACCATCGATTGCGCCACGCTGACCGATTCCCTGGTGGAATCGCAGCTTTTCGGGCATGCACGTGGTTCCTTTACCGGAGCGGTTGAGGAAACTGCCGGTTACCTGCGCCTGGCCGCTGGCGGAACAGTTTTTTTTGATGAAGTTGGAGAATTGAGTCTGTCCGCGCAAGCCCGTCTGCTGCGTTTTTTGCAGGAACGCACCGTCGTCCCGGTGGGTTCGGCAAAACCCATCAGCCTTAAGGTACGTGTTCTGGCCGCGACAAACCGCAACTTGGAGGACATGGTCGATAGGCATTGCTTTCGTGAAGATTTGTACTTCCGCCTGAATGTGGTAACTTTGCAACTGCCAAATCTTCGCGATTGCCGCCAAGATATTCCTTTGCTGGCGCACCATTTTCACGCTCGTCTGTCTGCGGAATATGAAGAATCGTTTGCCTGGTTCACCGATGATGCGATGGCCAAGCTTTGTGCCTATCACTGGCCCGGCAACGTACGCGAGCTGGCCCATGCCGTTGAGCACGCGCTGGTGGTCGCAGCAGGTGCGGCACCGGGGCCGGAGCATCTACCGGCCCGTATTGGCGGTGTTTTATCCAGCCCTGCGGAAACAGGACAAAAGCGGGCCGATGCGGTGGTGCCGCTGGATGTGGCCAAGCGTCAACTGCTTGAAGAGGCGTTGCGGCAGACCCATGGACACGAAGGCCAGGCAGCAAAACTGCTTCAAATTGAACGGCGACGGTTTTATCGCCTGGTTCACCGCTACCACCTTGAGAAGCTCACCCGTGCCGGTCGCAGAGTCGGTTCAGTGACGAACGATGAGCTTTAAGCTCGACTTTTGCCGATTTTGGCGTGTTCACGCGGCGCGGCTCAGGTAGTCCAGCAGTGTAAAGCGAAAAAGCCTCGGTAATTTATGAACACCCGTGGCCAATGGCGGGTGTTGAAAAACCTCCTG
>JAJZNX010000192.1 GCA_021852275.1 Planctomycetota bacterium
CAGCTTCGTTGTTCGCTCGTTTCAGACCCACTGCCGGGGTATGCGCCTCACTCACGCCTCGCTGGCGGCCAAAATTTCTGCGCCGTAAAACACGAATTTATTTTTGCGCGGTCTCTTAGCCCAAATCAGCTTGGTTCCACTGCCCGAAAAAATTGCCAATTCATTATTTTTTCGTGATAGATCTATCCGAGTGCGCAAAATCGGAACGTTTGGCATACAATACGGTATTGCTTGGTACCGCTTTTGTTGACGGGTGGCCAGGCAAATGATAGCCTCAATGCCGGTGCAACTTGGGCTGTATGCGGTGCAGCCCCGCTTGGCGATCAAGGAGTTTCTCATGCAATTAAGTTTATCTGCTTTTGGTCATCAAAAAAAACTATTGGCAGTGTTCGTTCTGACTGGTGTTCTGTCCTGTGGCTCAGTGAGCCTGGCCACGTCAGCACCGCCCGCCGGCTCTGCGCCAGCGACACCCGGCGCAACTGTGCCCAGCGTTACCGTGCCTGTGCCCGCGGTTTCCGGCCTGCCACCCCTTAGTACCACCGCGCCGGCACCCACAACGCGCCAAGCCGCCCAGACGCAGCCGGCCAAAACGGCCAAACAGGCCAAGGCCAGGATACCCCTTAGCGGTGCCGTCGGTTCCATTAACACCAGTAATGTCAATATCCGCAGTGGCCCCGGCCTGGCTTATTATGCTTTAGGACAACTGACCACCGGAGATATGGTAAATGTCGTCGGCTCCCGCAACGGCTGGGACGCCATTGATCCGCCCGTCGGCACGCTTTGTTACATCGCCAAAAAATTCGTCCATGTTGGATCAGACACCACTCATGGCCGGGTTTCCGCCAATTACGTTTTTGTGCGCGCCGCCAGTCGTCTGGCCCCACGGTCTGATTATGCTGTCGTGAAGGTCGTGTCTCGCGGCACCCATGTTCATATTGTCGGCAGCACACCAAGTTTTTATGTCATCCAGCCGCCGCGCGGTGCCCATGTTTATGTGTTGGCCAAATTCGTAACCTCTGCCGGTGCAGATGCCCAATATCTCGCCCCTAAGTTAAAAATGCCCGCAGGTTTCAAAGGTGCCACGCTGGCCGCATCGTTGTCTACCGGCAACTCCGCCGTGCTCCCTTCGTCTTCCGGCAATACCTCTTCCAGCGTAACCACCCAGCCCAACACCCTTCCGCCGGGCCAGACGGTCCCGCTGCCGGAAACTGGCTCCACTTCAGGTAATTCCGGCACGGTCGTGGCGGTACCGCCCCTGCCGCCGACGGCGACCACCCCCAATTCCGCCAACGTCAGCTTATTTTCCAAATTCAGCAGCCTGAACCGAACCATGCAGTTGGAATTCCAAAAACCGCTGCTGCAGCGACAGCTTAAGCCGTTGCTCCATGGCTATCAGCAGCTTGCCGCCGTGGCCAGTGCCCCCGCCTGGATTAAGCAGGGTGTGGCATCTCGCATCCGTGATCTCAAAAAAGATATCGCCATTCAGGAACTGGTGAAATCCTCTGCTAACACACCTCCGGTCAGCAAGGTCATCGCCCCATACCAGCAACAATGGCAGGAATCGCAGAAGCAGATTGCCGAAGCTCTCGACCATGCTCCTTATGTGGCCAAGGGCGTGCTGCGAACCAGCACCGTGCTGAAAACCAAATATGCCCTGGTCAACCCCGCTAATGGCCGCGTCAGTGCGTATATCGATCCCAGTTCCCGCATTGATTTATCCCGGTTGCTGGGCGAGTACATCGGCATTAAAGGCGTGGTTACCGGCGGCGCTGTTATCAAGGTCATACGTGTGGCCACCGCCACGCTTCTGCCGGAGCCAACCATACAGCATCTGCCCGCAGCACAGCATCATCCGTAACCGGAAAATGCGGCTCAAGAGCCGACCACGCGCACTCTGGACGATGTTTGACGACAATGTGGTTAAAAACCCGCAGTGCGTGGGTTGACAAATACATTGTCGTGCCCCGGCACAATTAGATCTGCGAGATTGTACAATTCCATCAAAGATTCCTGCGCCTGTTCCAGGTCAAAGCACCCGGAAAGTACGCGCCCGGAAGTAAAATGCGCCGCCGTGGCTACCGCATCGCCGGCTATCACCACGGTGCTGGCAGGCAGTTCCAAAAGCAGACCGCACTGGCCCGGTGTGTATCCCGGCAGCGGAAAAATGCCTACGCCCTGCGTAAATTTATCCGGTGCGGCCTGCACCCGCGATAACAGCCTCTGTTCATCTTGAATCATCGCGAGCTCTTCGGAATTCGCCGGCGCATGTGTGGCTGCCTGTTCCAAAACTTCCCCGGCTGCCTGAATTTCACGCTCCAGCATCCACCAGGCTGCTTGCGAGAATGCCTTCAGCGCCCGGCGATGTGCCGGCCGCCAGTTGGTCAAAAATACATCAGTAACTGCGACCGCCTTTATGCCGGCCCGTTCCGCAATGCGGGCTTCCAGGGCCTGTGCCGGCAGCGATGGATCCACCAGTATTACCCGATCATTTTGCCGTACCAGGCAGGTGGTGGCGTGAGGCGTGCGTACAGGACTATTTTCCTGCCAGAACGGATTTTGCGAAAGAGTCCCGATACTTACTACAATCATTTCCATGAAAAATCCCCACCGGTTTCAACACCGGTCATTATAAAGCCTGACCAAATTCCCGCCACCCTAATAGCTATCTAAATCTCCAATCCGTATTTCAATCTCCCGTCCTTGGCACCCTTGCGCTACTGTTCACCTCACTCGCGGGCCGCCGCCCGGCAAAATCTCACCTCCCGCATTTGCCCGTGGTGTCCGATTTCGCGCCAATAATCGGCCGCCACCGGCAGCGCTTTGACCGCCGGTCTTGACGCCGCCAACGACCATGCCACACCTGCCGCCGCCCAAAGCAGCGCTCCATCTGTAGGATACGCACCCTGTTCTACCACTGCATCGGCACCCACTGACTTCTTATTGGCCGCCACCGGCCCAACCTCCACCCCAAACTCTGCCCCCGGTAATTTCGCGTTCATGCTCACTACCGCAGCAACAGCTCCGCCGTGCGAATCTCCGCCGGCAAAACGGACAAATTGGGCTCGATGCAGATCCTCTGCCGCACGCCGGCATAAATCCGTCGCTACCGCCGATGGCTGATCTGCCCAGCATACAATCACCGCATCTGCCCGGCCGACACTCAATAAATCATCGGCCTGCTCCAGCACTGAACACACCGGCCACGCATCATGCACCAGCGTCTGGCACGGACCGTGAATGCCAAAATGAATCGCCGCCAAAGATGTCGGACTTGAATGTACCGAACGCGTAAAGTGCCGCGGTGAAGCAAATCGTCCGCCATCCCCCCACATGCTTTCCAGATACGTAACTGTGGAATCCACCTGTCCCCACGCGCTGTACAAAAGCAGGGCAATGCGGTCGGTCGGCACAATGCCTTGATCCAGAGAAGCTCCCTGCCAGGCTTCGGTTATCGCCCCAATCGCCAATCGACTCACCGCATCCAGACTTTCAACCATCGCCGCATCATCAGATAGATCCCGGTCCGTCGCCGGTTCACCCGGATACGCCGGACCGGTAGTAGCCCGGTCTTGGCCCATGGCAATCGCATTTCGAAGCTGGCCTGTCGACGGCCATGTACTGGTGCAAATACCCAGCGAGTGGATATGCAGCAAACTCATCCCCTCGCTCCTTTCCCCACCATACCGCCACCGCCCGTTTCGAAATGCCGGGAAAAGACCAGCGCCGTGTTGTTGCCACCGAAGGCAAAATTACACGAAAGCGCCGCATCAGTCCGCGCCGGCCGTGACTGCAAAACCAGCGGTAGTTGGCAGGCAGGGTCCGGCTCTGCAAGTCCCGCGTTGGGCGGCAATATGCCCGTAGCCATAGCCTGCAGGCAGATCACCGCTTCAATCGCACCGGCGGCGGCAAAGGTGTGCCCGGTCAGCCGCTTGGTGGAACTGACCGGTGGAACTGCCGTGTCCATTGCTGCAAATGCCGTGGGAATGGCTTTGGCCTCCATGGCATCGTTATCGCGCGTACCCGTACCATGCGCATTGACATATTCGATATCCCCGGGCCTTAAACCTGACTTTTCAACCGCAGCCTGAATGGCCGATGCCGCCCAGTGTCCGCCCGGTTCCGGTGCGGTAATATGGTGGGCATCGCATGTGGCCGCAAAGCCGCGCACATAGCCTATTGGTTTGGCTCCGCGAGCCTTGGCGTGGGCGGCAGATTCTAAAACCAGCAGTGCCGCACCCTCACCCACGGTAATGCCCGGGCGATGGGCATCAAACGGTTGGCATCCATTGGGTGCCACCAGTCGCAGGCTGTTGAAGCCTGACAGCAGCAACCGGCACAGTGCTTCTGCACCGCCCGCCAGTGCAATATCCACACGCCCCAGGCGAATGGCGTCGCACGCCGCACCAATCGCCATAGCCGATCCTACGCACGTACTCAAAAACAATATCCGCGGGCCGGTCAGGCGATGCCGGCGGGCAATAAAAGTCAGAACTTCATAAGATTGAATGCGCCGCATCAGCCGGGAATCCGCTATCTGCGGATTCTGCCGATATTGCCGGTAAAATTGCTCATTTTTATCCATGCCACAAACCGTCGTGGCCAGAAACAGCCCCATCGGTCTGGCCGACGGGGCTAATCGCCGCGGCAACCCCGCGCTGGTCAGGGCCTCGTCGGCTGCCAGAGCCGCCAACTGTTGCGTTCGCGCCAGCCCTGCCCAGAGCTTAAATGGCATATCCGCCGGACACCACAACTCTCCGCACGAGGCCACCTGCAATCGCCCCAGTTTGTCATCTGCATCGTCATTCCACGGCCGTAATGCGTTTGCGGCAGTGCAAATACCCGCCCAGGAATCCGCCAAACACGCTCCCTGCGCCGTAATCATGGACATGCCTGTAACGGTCACCGGAGCAAGCAAGGTCATTTCATCCATACATCAATCCGCAGTGGCCAACTGGCCTCGGCCCGCATCCAGCCATTTAATTTGCAACCTCTGCCGGCGTTGCCGCCGGGGTGCTGGTGGTTGAATTTCCGTCGCTTCGCCCCACAGCCGCAACCAGCGGATTGGTTTGATCCCACACATGCCCGGCCAGGATGGAGATCACGGCCACGCGTACGGCCGGTGGCTGATGGCGGGCAAAAAATAAATTGCGCACCAGATCGCGCTGATAAAATCGCCGCACAAATGACTCAAACACGTGCAGACCATCGGCCATATATTGACGATACTGCTGCAGCGGCTCTGCCGTGTTTCCGCTTAAACATTCCGCCACCGCCTGGACGCCGCGCTGGGCGCTCATGAGTGCCAGATACACCCCGCTGGAAAAAATTGGATCTAAAAATCCACCCGCATCACCAACCGTCAGGCCATAGCGGCAGGTCAAAGGCCGACAACGATAACTGTAGCCCGCACAAACTCGGTATGGCTCCAGAGCAGTCAATGGCTTAAGCCGCCCGGCCAGTGTGGGACTTTCCGCAACCGCCGCGGCAAATTGCTCCTGCGGGCTGCACCCCGGCCGCAAGCCTGTTTTTTTCAGCACCACTCCCACACTGGTTCGATCACCGGTCAAAGGAATAAACCATATCCATCCATGTTCTATCAGATGCATGGTCAGATATGCGCGCTCATCGGCATGGGCAGCCGGCACATGAGCAAAATAATTATAAATGGCCAACCGGCCAAAATCCGGCAATACTTCCACTCCGCTTTGTTGCCGGGCCAGTTTGGCCGCCGCGCCGGAAGCATCCACCAGAAAATCCGCTGTTACCGTCAATCCATCCGTAAGCGTAACGTGTATCGGCTGTTGGTCTGCCTCGGCCTGGGCCACCGGAGTATCCTCCAGAAATTCACAGCCCGCGGCCACGGCCGCATCCTTAAGCTGCGTATCAAATTCCTCGCGGCTGACGTTAAAAGCGGGAGGAACGGGATCGCTTGGCACCCCAAACGCAAACGTCTCCAGCCGCTGATCCCTTGGATCAAAAAAGCGTGCCCCATATTTTGGCTGATGGCGTTGCAGCATAAATGTTAAGTCCAGGCCTAA
>JAJZNX010000070.1 GCA_021852275.1 Planctomycetota bacterium
GTCCTCGGCTACCTCCGCCATGAGGCCCGCCATAGCACCGCGCGCACCGGCGATCAGGTGCATGACCTGCCCGCATTCGGTTTCATGCTCCAGCGCCCGCTCAATGGCGTTTACCTGTCCCGCGATGCGCCGCACGCGAGCAAGAAGCCGTTTTTTATGTCTTACCGTATGAGACATTTCCAGAATATAGCATAGGGGGAGTACCTATGCAAGTGATCATACCCCTCGCGCCGGAGGAAAAAAAACGAGATTGACGAAGCAAGCCTTCGCATGCTATAAAAGCGGAAATCATGGGCTAATTTCAAAACGCCCGTCGGCAAAACAGGAGTTTTCCGCCATGTTGACACTCTACGGCGCTTCGATAGTTACCTTGATGATGCTGTGCTACGCGCTGGAAACCCGCTCCCCCTGGTTTACCTTGGCGTTTGCCGGTTCGTGTTTGGGATCTGCCGCTTATGGTTTTCTGGCTGGCACCTGGCCGTTCGGCGTAGTTGAGAGCATGTGGTGCCTGGTGGCGCTACGCAAATGGCATCTGGCCAGAAAGTGCGGGCGGTAATTAGGCGTATCGTCGCTATCCGTGCGCCGGAATGGCCGCCGCCGCCGTCGTTGACAAATTAAAATTGTAGGGCCACCTGCACGGTTGCCACCAGAGCATTTTGATAAATACCGCCGGGATGGATGATGTACTGCAAATCCGGCTGAATGCTTAGCCACGGCGTGATTTGGGCGGTATAAAATCCTTCGATGGCCAGTTCATAATTGTATGGAGTCTGAGCGTAGGGGCTTAGGTGTGCCCACGTCGCGGCAATGCCGGTGTTGTCATCGGTACGGCCTGGAATGGGTCCGCGCCAGCGCAAACCGCCGCTGATATTCTGATCAATTTCTGTTAGCTGGTTATTGGCCCAGGCATATTGCACAAATGATCCGATTCGCGACGCCGCCTGGCCTTTCGCATGGCCAAACGTCCAGAGCGTCTGATCCAGATAGGCGTAAAAACCCTCGGCACCCTGCACACTTGATCCGGAATAGCGCTGGAAAGAACCGCTATGATACCATTGACCCAGCGTAAGCGTTCCGCTGAGCGTATGCGGGGTGATTCGCCAGTTCAGGCTTTCTTCCGCCAACGCCAGAATACCATAAGGATTTTCAACAGCATTGGGATTTGCGGACGCCACATCCGGCACGGTATTTTCAGTATTACCGTCAAACAGACCGCCATGCAGGGTCAAGGCCGACACGGGTTGCCACGACACCTCGCCACCCCATGCGGAAAACGGATAACTGGGAAAAACAAAAATGACAGGAGAAAAGCCAAAAGAACCATTCAGAAAGGCTTGCGCATCGCGGATGTTGTCAAAGTCATACGTGGTATCAATGCGCCCCAGCTTAAACCAAAGGTTCCCATCCAATAAATTCTGCCGATACCAGATCTGATCCAGGCGCGTGGCGGGGTTTTGATCAATAGCGCTGATGGCCTGAAGTTCGCCCACCAGATCATTGGCTGGGTTCTGCCCGCCATGGGCCATGAAATCGACAAATGCGCTGCCGCCTTTCCAGCCGAACAGTTTGTCTGTGTCCGGAGTCAATGACACATCCAGTCGATAGCGCCAGTCGATACGATTGGTGCGAATGCCGCCGGAGAAATTTTCACTCGCGGCCTGCAGCAGCGTAATAGTGGGTGTGATTCCATGCGAATCCAGATTACCGCGTAAACCCCACCAGTCACCGGTAAGTGTATCGCGGGGGAGAAGATCATGGGCGAAGGCGGCAAAGGAGCCGGGGGCGGAAGGTTTTACCGGCGCGGTGGGCGCTGGTAGTGCCGCCGGGGCCGGAGCTTGCGCACTGCCTGCCGAAAGCAGCACCATTGCAGCAGGCTGCGTTGTCGGTGGTGGGTTCATATTGCAGCTCCTTTAATTCCTCGCTGGCAACTGACAATACCTTGCGGATATTACAATCTGGTTAGCGAAATGTCGGCAGGTTACGAAACGCCAAGGCATCCGGCGTAACCTCCAACTACACCGAGCCTCGGCGCGTCGGAAGATTGAGAATTAGGCTACCGCAGCGCCTGTACAACCTGTATTACCACGATGATCATCATGATCACCACATAGAGTCGCAGAGCCCACAGTAGGATTTTCAGGCCGTTGGACAGTTTGCGCCGGCCAAAATGTGTGCGCTGTTTGAAGGCGACTAACTGATCAGGTTCCAACAAGCTCCGGGCCAGTTCCGGATCTGTAGCCATATCCTCTTGGGTTGTTACGCTTTTTATATCTGACGGGGTCTTAACTTTCTCCTAATTGAACCATTGCGGAAAAATGGAAGACGCGCCAAAGCTTAGCCCGGCAAGTACAAGAATCACAGTTACTCCAATGCCCAGAAAATTCATCCATGGCGTGTTGACTTTATCTCCCATTACTTCGCGATCGTTGACCAACAGCAGCAGAAAGCGGCGAATCTGGACAATTCCCGGCGGTCAGGTTTACGCGAACTTCATCACGCGGTTGATGGCACCGGAAGAGTTCAACACCGCATAAATAAGCAGCAGTATGATCAGAAACAAATAGACTCGCAATATGATGAGAGAAATCTTGACGGTGCGTGTCATGCGCATGGGTCCGGCCTCATCAAGGGAAATCTTCTTTTCGGGCACATCGTTAAGGGGATGCACAACCTCAAAAAATGAGCCGTTGTCGTTATTGTCTGGTGTGTTAGGTATCCGAGCCATGTTTCTTACTCCTTAGATGGAAAAGTTCAATCGCAAAAAAAGTGTCTTTATCGTCACATCCCCAAACGGGCTTACGAGCCGCCAAAAACTGGAAGATTGGGAAAAAGCACCTGTGCCGCGAGAATCAGGGAAAGTCCAAATAGCACGATGATGATTGTCCAGTTGACGACATTATTGAAGGGCCGATTAACCCATTTGTCGCCCAAAAGCGCCCGGTCATTGAGCAGCAGTTGCAAGAACACCAGTGCCACGGGCAGGATCATGCTGGCAAGCACCTGCACGCTGACAATAATCAACTGGAGGGGAGCGTGCGGGATCAGTACCAAGGTCGCGGCCAGGGCGATGCCCAGTGCGTAAACCGAATAAAAGCCGCGTGCTTTTGACCATGGTAGTTGCAGTGAGGTAGGCCAACCGACGACCTCTCCCCACGCCCACGCGCTGGCCAGTGACACCGCGGAGGCACCCAACACCGCGGCATTGCAGAGCATAATTAACACGAGATTGCGAACCGCCACACCTGCAAATGGCGCAATGGCCTCTGCCATCTGCCCGGGATCGGTGAAAGCGATGTTATGGCGATAGGCCACCACGCCAACAGCCATCATGCAGCCACCCACGACAATTGTAAAGATGCTGCTGAGAAAGGTATCCAGCCGCGCCCATTTGAGATCAGAAAACCGCAGCCGCTTGTCGGCCACACAGGATTGCTGGAAAAATAACTGCCAGGGTGCAATCGTGGTCCCGACAATTCCCATTACCAGAAACACCAGACTGGAACTCAAGCCGCCAGGCGGGAGATTGGGAACCAGAGTATTGTGAATCACCGGCCCGATGGCAGGGGTCGTATGGCTGGCCGCCCATAACCAGACGCTATCCAAAAGACACAACACCACCATGATCCCTTCCCAGCGACGGTAGCTGGCGGTGATAACAACGCCCACCAATCCGGCCGCGAAAAGTGGTACGGCAATCCATGGGGAAATTCCAAAATGGGATGCCGCCAATGAGATGCCGGCAAACTCTGTCACAATCGTGCAGAAGTTAACAACGATCAGATCAAACAATGAGAAGCGGCCCCACCACTTGCCAAACCGCTTATAGATGGTGGCCGCGTGACCTTCACCGGTGGCGATTCCAAGCCGAGCCACCATCTCCTGGCAGTAGTAACAGACCGGAAGCAGAAGCAGCATTACCCAAAGCAGGTGCAGGCCATATTGGGCACCAGCTTGAGTATAGGTAGCCACGGCACCGGCGTCGTTGTCCGCTTCCATAACAATCAAGCCCGGCCCGACCACGACCAGAAAGGTAAGCAGGTGCCGCAGCCACGATTTCCGCACGACGATCCCACGCGCCGGGGGCCTGGGGATGTCCGCGTTTTCAAGAACCTGATTCATGGGATGTTCTCCTTGTGCAAGGATTTCATATCGTCACGGCGTGCTCGGCAAGCCCCAAAACCAGCGACATGGGAAAATAATATCCTTCTGAATAACGGTTTGCAAATTACCAAATATCACATTATAAGTTAGGTTTTATCACAGTGTTTATTTATGGCCCGGAGCTGAGAAAACACAGTGTCACCGCGATGCTCGCTGGAAAAGATATGGAACAGGAGTCGTGTATGGAATGGCTTAATTATCGCCACCTTCTTTATTTTTATATGGTGGTGCGCGAAGGCGGAATCCGGCAGGGAGCCAAGGCCCTATGGGTTTCCGAGCCTACTGTCAGCCAGCAGATCAAAGCATTGGAAAAGGCATTGGGGGAGAAGTTGCTGCGGCGATCGGGCCGTCGGCTGATTACAACTGAAATAGGCCAGTTTGTTTATGAACAGGCGGATGAAATCTTTTCGCGTGGCCAGGACTTGCTCAAGGCCGTTAAGACTAAATCGCCCCTGCACGCGACACGGGTGAGCGTAGGCATCACCGATGCGATGCCCAAGCTCCTCTCCTGCATGATTCTTGAACCTCTCTTACGGCTTGACCATCCGGTAAGGCTGGAGTGCGAGGAGGATCAGCTTGCCCGCCTGCTGGTGGATATGGCGGAATTTCGATTGGATGCAATTATCTCGGATGTCGCTTTGCCCGAAGATTCAAAGGTCAAGGCATGGGACCGACCGGTAGCACAATGCGGCGTATCGTTTCTGGCAGCACCGAGCTTAATTGCCGGTCGGCACCCCCAATTTCCCGATTGCCTGCAAAAACTGCCGCTGATTCTCCCCACCCCGCACTGTGCTTTGCGACGCTCGCTGGACCAATGGTTCCGTGACGAGAATATCCAGCCGCTGATCAGCGGCGAGTTTGGTGATTCGGCGTTGCTTAGCACGTTCGGCCAACTTGGCCACGGCGTTTTTCCAGTGCCGACGCTGGTCGAACAGTCTGTCCGCGAAATGTACAAGGTTAAGCGAATCGGAAGCGTGCGGAAGTTAAAGCAGCGTTTTTATGCCATTCTTCCGGAAAAGCGGATCACCCATCCCGGCTTGGCCGCGATATGCAACGGCAAGAGAAATGAACTGTTCCGTTAACCACCGGGGTAATTCCGCCACCGCTCACGGCTTTAGCCCAACCTTCGCACTTTGGCACTAAAAAAGGCCCTGGCGTTCAACCAGAGGCAAAAGGCTGTACCATAAACTCATGCGGAAGTCAGGGGTTTGGTACCTCTATATACGCTGCCAGAGCCACCAATTGGCTTGCGTAAATCTTGGGTGGCGGCTGTTCCGGAAGATGCAGCCCCAGCTATAGGGGTATCCGGGCAGCTATTACAGCGTGCGGCGGCTGGCCGGATGGTGCGCATCTTCAACCTTCGGATGCAGCTTATTGCGGCGCATGGCCAATTGGATCCGGGGCAATTCTCCACCCAGAGTCGGCATATTGCGCCGGAGAAGATCAGCGGTATTGAACGCGGGGCCGGCTGGCTTTTAGGACAGGTGGACCGGATCGGCCCGGAGGCGAAAGCCTGGGCGGAAAAAATGCTGCAGGCCCGCGGCATTCAAGGCGTGCGGGTATTGATGGGACTCTTGAGCCTGACACATCAATTTGCTCCCGGCGATATTGATCGGGCCTGCCGGACGGCGTTAACCAGTGACGTTTGCTGCCGTGTTTGACACAAAATCACAAAGTCATCCGCATACCGCACCATCTCATAGCCGTTCCGGGCCATCAGGTGATCCAGATCGTTGAGATAGATGTTGCTTAACAGCGGTGACAGTATGCACCCGTCGAATAGCCTTGGGACGGTAGGTACCTTTCCGCAACGCCTTCGAC
>JAJZNX010000149.1 GCA_021852275.1 Planctomycetota bacterium
TAGGTACCCGCCCGGATGTGGATCTGATGTTCTGGAAAATCAGTTACCAGTTGGAGCACATTCAGGAATTCGCGGCGGCCATCAACCGGCTGGAAATCGGCGGTTACCTGGTCAGCCCTCACAGCTACCTGGCCCAGAGCAAACGCAGTACGTATGTGGATAAAATTGATCCCGCCCATGATGATGTGCGCACCTGCATTGTTCCCGGCAAACGCAAGTACCTGTTTGTGTATCCGTTTGTCAAAACGCGCGAATGGTATCTGCTTAGCAAGCCCACGCGGCAGGGCATTATGGATGAACATATCACCGTGGGCACCAAATATGCCTCGGTTAAACTTAACACCACGTACAGTTTCGGACTTGACGATCAGGAATTTGTGGTGGCCTTTGAAACCGATTCTCCGGATGATTTTCTGGACCTGGTGCAGGAATTGCGCGAAACTGAAGGCAGCCGATTTACCCTGCGCGACACCCCCATTTTTACCTGTGTGCAAACGCCCATTGAGACGCTGGTGGGGCAACTGGGGCGGATGTAAGGGACCGCGCAAAAATAAATTCGTGTTTTACGTCGCAGAAATTTTGGCCGCCAGCGAGGCGTGAGCGAGGCGCATACCCCGGCAGTGGGTCTGAAACGAGCGAACAACGAAGCTGGAGGCCAAAAGGGCCAGCCGGAAAGTGCGAAGTTATTTTTGCCCTGTTCCTAAGGCGCACCGGGCCGCGGCCCGCGAGACGGGCTAAGGCCCGCAGACAGGAGTCGGGAGAATTTATCACCACGGGGGGGGCGTCCCGATGACAGCGTGTTATTACAGGCAACCGGAATAAACTCCGGGCGCAGAGAATGACCGGGAAGAGTGAACCACAGGAGTCACAGGAGAAAACCGCTGGGATAACCCCAGCGGCTCGCGTGGCTACGATGATGCAAGCGAGGACTCCCGCGCTCCCAAGGATGCCTGCGCCGTATTCATACGCTTTATTTCCTGACAGCCCCTATTCGCCAGGATCTGGTTCCGGCTCGGGCGCCTCATCGGGCTGGTCATCCTGCTGGGCGTTGGCGTCATCGAGTTGCTGCTGAGTTGCTTCAAGGTTTTCCTGTGCTTGGGCCGCTTCATCCTGCGCGTAGTCGAGTTGTTCCTGCAATTCCATTTGTTCTTGCTGCAGGCAGTATTGCCGGAATTGCTCTTCTTGTTCCTCTACGGCTTGGTGAGTAATGCCGGCTCCGATCATGGCATTAATGCCGTTGTTGAGTTCGGCGATGAATTGGTGCGGATGGGGGCTTTGCACAATATCCTGTTGCAGCAGGATCTTGAGGTTGTTTTTGGCCTGAACGCAGCCTTCGTGCGCGGCAATCATATAGCAGGCGGCGGCCTTGGCGTCACTTTGCGCAAAATATTCGCCACGCCCGTACATCACGCCAAGATTGTTTTCGGAGGAGGCATTGCCCTGTTTGGCCGACAATTGATACCAGGCGGCGGCTTTGGGATAATTCACCGCTATGCCCAAGCCCGCCTGGTAGCACCGCCCCAGATAGAATTCCGCCCAGGCATTGCCGCGCGGAGCACATTTTTTAAACCAATAGGCGGCCTTGGCATAATTTTGAATAATAACATGTCCCTTATACATGCCATTGTAGTAAGCCAGGGCCACCTTGTATTGTACGGCGGGGTTTCCGTGTTGTGCCTGTTCTACCACCGGTTTCATAAAAATATGCGCAGCCAGCGCGATGGCCGGTTGCCAGTCCGCCGCTACGGCCAGATTAAGCCAGAATGCACTTTTGCTCCTGTTGCGTACGGTGCCCCGGCCATAGCGATAGGCAACCGCAAGTTGGTATTGAGCGTTTGGTACGCCCTGGGCTGCAGCCAGACCATACCAATGAAAAGCCCGGGCCGCATTTGGCGTTATACCAGGTGCGCCGATGCTGTAAATATCGCCGAGGCAATTTTCCGCTGCGGCGTAGCCCTGGCTGGCGGAAAGCTTATACCAGTGCAACGCCGTGGCCATGTTCGCGCTGCGAAAACCCGCCGGTCGGTTCCAGTGCTTCACCGGATAGTTAAGCTGCCCGACACCAGCCCGGTATTGGTACAACACGCCAAGATCAAAATCGCATCTTCCGTTGATAACGCCCCGCGTGGCGGCCTGGTTGGCCCATTTTACCGCAGCGCGGCGCAGGATGGTGGAGAGGGCCAGGTATGTTCGACTTTGATTTTGAACCGCCCCCATGACCCCGTAGGCGGCGTATGGATTGTATGAAGTGTATGGATTATACGTTGGGTTTTGCAGGCCCATATCGGTCAGTAATTCTTGGGTGTAAAAATCCGCCAGATGCGTCTGGGCCTGAACATCACCCCGCCGGGCGGTAATCAATAGCACCGCGTAAGCCGGCGCTATTGCGCTGTACAACTGCCATCCCTGTTGATTTTGCCCCCAGTATATACGCTGGCCCCGGTCCTGGGGTGATTGCCCCATGGTGATTTGCAATACGTGCATTTGCCCCTCGCACTCCTGAAAAGCCAGTGCTTCCAACTGCCCGGCTTGCATCGATGTGAGGGGCGAGAGCGCAACGCGCTGCTGTATCCATGGTTCATCAGCAGCCTGATTCAACCAGTTTTTTGGATGCCCATACCCATAAACTGAATGGTAAAGCTCGGTGCCGGCGCAACCGGCCACCGCACCACACAAAATCAACACCACCGCGAGACGCAACATTTTTACCATGGCCGTATCCTCACATATCAGCCATGATTGTACATTTATTGCCGTAACCAAGGCAAGTATCCGCGGCGGCACGGAAATTGGGCAAGTCGCAAGGAGCCTCGATGGGCGGCCACATGGGCCAGCCGGAAAGTGCGAAGTTATTTCTGCCCGGTTCCGCTGGGCACGGTCAGGGATGGTGGGAAATGGAGGCCGTGCCCATCGGGCCGGCGTCAGGTTGGTCGCAGGGCTGTAACCAGCCAGGAGCGTCGATGGAAAATCGCGTCAAAAGCGGGGGCCAGCGGCTGCATGGCCAAAATGGCAAAGGTGGCCGGCGGTACGGGCAGCATCAACCGATGAACCAGAGCCGCACCCAGGCCCGCGATGAGCAAAAATATACGGCGCGGCCACGGTTCCATGGGCATGGTGCCGGGCAGGGCCAGCACAAAGACCGCCGCGAACAGAAAATCCGAACTGAGCAATTCATAAGCCAGCAGGCTCACGGCCTGCTCGGGTCTGAGAAACCATATTCCTCCGAGGCTTTGCCAAAAATGATGATGCAATTGATACGGAGAAAGCGGTCCAAACAGCAGTCCCACCAGCACGGATAAAAGAAAGGTGGCCCATGCCGTCGGCAAGAGCACATGGCGCCAGGATAAAAAAAGTCCCGCCAGCACAATGGCCAGGATGGATCCAGTTCCAATCCACCCGGGTACGGCACCGAGCATCAAGTTTTGCGGGGTAGGCAAGGCGAAGCTAAATGCCTGGCGGATGGCCGGTGTGGTTTTGGGGGCACCGGGCCGGGCGGCAATACGCTTATACAACGCCCCAATGGCATCCGACGGACGCAGCAAACGCACTGCATCGGATCCCTGTATCTGATTTGAGAGGGGCCAGTCAAAGCGCCGCATGGGCAAAGCGTGATGAATGTTGCCGAAAAGAAGGCGGTCGCGGGCCAGCAGCGGCCAACGCGGGGGCTGCGGCCACAGAACCAGAAAAAACAGCGGCAGCAGCAGGGCCACATGCACCGATTCCCGTCCGGGCAAACCGATCAGGCATATCAGCACGGGAATCAGCAGGCCCACGCCGAGCATGAATGGAACCGACATGGTGGGTGCAGCCAAGGCTCCGACCATCAGCGTGCAGGCCAGCGTATGGGTGAACTCCATCAGTTTGCCACGGTGAGTCCAGGATTTGAGCAGCCAGTAGCTCAGGCACATACCAATAAGCAGCGCGGCAAAAATGGCCATGGCGGCCACGCCAAAGACCACCATGCCCCACAGCAGCGGCAACAGGAGTGCCAAAATGATGGCCTGATAAAAGCCCGATCGCACCACCGGCCAGAATAGAAATGGTGGATAAGGTGCAGGTGCAGCACTGCCGACCCGGATGGACCCGGGATCCGCCGCTGACGGTGCCGAGGCAAGCGGGACGGAGGCTTTTTTGCGGTACCACATCATCAGCGCAGCTCCGGAGAGGAAACAACTTTTTGGTTGGCGGGTGTTTTCGCATTCGTCCGTCCGGCCATGGCCAGCTTGAGGGTGTGAATGGTAGCGGCCAAAGGCAGACGAGATGGGCAAAGATATGTACAAAGCCCGCAGTCAATACAGCCGGCGGCCTCATACAAATGAGCCAATGGCATGGCGGCTCGCATACCGGCCGCCGCCAGTAGGGCCGCCGGATTCAAAGCTGTTGGACACGCCTGCACGCACCAGCCGCAGCTTATACAATCGGCGGAAGGTTCCGGCCGGGGCGTGGGTCGCAGAGCCACCACATCGGTATGAGGTTCCATGACCGCAACGGCGGGATTTACCAGTCGCCCGCTGAGCATTCCTCCAGCAATACATTCCATGCCGGTTGTCGGGAAGCCCAGCCGGGCGAACAAATCCTGCAGCGGCTCGCCGATACGGGTCATGGCCAACACCGGTTCGAGTCCTTCCACCACCACCTGCACCGGGCGGTGGGTCAGGCGGGTTTCGCCCGCGGCGGCGCGGCCCAAGGCCCAGCAGGTAATCGGATCCACTACCAGGAAACCTGCAGCCGCGGGGGCCTGGCAGTTGAGCGTTGATCGTCGGCACAATACGCGGAGCAACACCAACGGATGAGCCAGGGGGTACTTTCCAAGCAGGGCCTTTACCTGCAGATCATGGCCTTGCGCTACGCTGCGCCAAACCTTGAGCGTCCGCTGATCATGACGATCCAGAGCCACCAGGCGATGGTCGGCACGAACCGCCATATCCAAAAGCGTCAAGCCGGCGCGCAGGTGCGGTAATGCCAAGTCGGTCAGCGCCGCCGCCATTGTCGATTCCGGCTGGCTGGGTAGAAAATTAAGCACCAGCAACCGCACGGGTCGCTGGCCCAGCAATGCCAGTTGGTCCGCCAGCGCAGGTGTAAATAGATTGGTTTTTCCCAGGCCTGTACGTTGCAGCAGGGCCGACAGGTCGGCTCGATTCGTGACGGCGGCGACGCCTGCGGCGGCGGATTCCGGAATTGGTGCCGGCGGAATGGCCCATTTTTTTGCCCGCCAGTTGGCGGGTCCGAAATAAACTCCGCCGGACATCCGGCCGGAAAATCGCCGCACTGCCGACATGACAACTCCATCAAAGCCAATGCGATTTTAACGCTACCGGACGCATCAACACACATGGAGCTGTGATCCAGGCCGGCCAATAAAAAAAGGCCGGATAGCCCGGCCCTGGAAAACCGCCCCTGTCCGGCGCTGCGGTATGGGTGCGTTATTTGCCGACAATTTCGCTTTTCATAGGTTCAAGCAGGCCGAGCAGTTGAGCCTGCTGCAGTTGCGGCACTTTTTCCTGCTTCAGGGTGAGTTCAAAATCTGTCATAAACGCGGTCCATTGAGCATTGGTAATGTGCATACCCTTATGAGCCGCGTACATATCCGGCCCGGTATAGACCTGGGGGCCACCAGTTTCCTGGCAGAGAAATGCCGTCAATTGCGATTCCAGTTTCGGGATGTTCACATGGGCAAATCTGGCGTTGATGCGCTGGTCATGGGACACATTAAGCACAAACGCATTGACCACCTGTGAAATCCCTTTTTCACCGCCCAACTGGCTGTACAGAGTCGGTTGTGTGTGGGTGCCCATGGAGGAACAGCCTGTCAGCCCCAGTGTGGCTGTCAGCAGCGCGGTCATGGCCATGGAAGCAATCCGATGTTTCGCCCGAAGTCTCGATGGAATTGACACGATACATCTCCTTTTTGCGATCCTGACCGGACGCGCAGCCGACGAAGGTCAGCCGTCAGCGTCCGAACAGCGGCTATAATCGCATG
>JAJZNX010000072.1 GCA_021852275.1 Planctomycetota bacterium
TCGCTTGGCACCCCAAACGCAAACGTCTCCAGCCGCTGATCCCTTGGATCAAAAAAGCGTGCCCCATATTTTGGCTGATGGCGTTGCAGCATAAATTTTAAGTCCAGGCCCAATTCAGACAGCACGGGCATTCCGGCCGGCAGCAGAGACTCGCCAATGTGATGCCGGGGATGGCGCTGCGCTTCCAGAATAAGCACGCGATATCCGCGTCGGGCCAGCAGAGAGCCGGCAGTACTGCCGGCCGGGCCGCCCCCGATGACAATAACATCATAATGCGTGTGCATGGGTATCATTGCAGTATTTTCGCTGCCACTGGTGAAAATCGCAACCGTTCCTCACAAGCATCCACGTAGCTATCGGCTTTTAGCGATTGGGAGGGATTTTACCACAGGGGATAAGGCAAGATACAGGGCGCGGCTGCGCCGCAAGACGGTTTTTTTCACAGCAGAGGCGCGGAGATCGCAGAGAACGATCGGGAAGATTGAACCACAATGGACACAAAATTGCACGAATTCCGGCCGTTTTGTGAAAAATGGCGAGACTTATATCAGGTCGTTCGAGGTCATTGAGAATGCGGCCATGCCGGGCTTAGGAACCGGGCAAAAATAACTTCGCACTTTCCGGCTGGCCCTTTTGGCCTCCAGCTTCGTTGTTCGCTCGTTTCAGACCCACTGTCGGGGTATGCGCCTCGCTCACGCCTCGCTGGCGGCCAAAATTTCTGCGCCGTAAAACACGAATTTATTTTTGCGCGGTCCCTTAGATTTTAACATTTTGTAAAGTCAACATCGTCTGCACCAGCGGCATCTGCAAGAACTTGTGTATCAGGCCTTTCTGTTGGTGTCGTGCTTGCCGAAGCCACGCCGAGTGAGAGGTCGGGGTTCGACCGGGGGTGTGGTCGGCGGGTAAAACAGCAAACCGTGAACGGAGCATTTCCAGATCATGCACATGTCCCAGCAATTCTTGCAGGGCTTTAAGTTGGGACAGTTGCCGCGAATAATCGCGTGCATGGTGTATCATTCCCGTTGGGTACATCTCCAGTGCATAGCGCCAGTGCTTGGCGGCAATTCTCGCGCGGTGCAGTCGCCGGTCGATGGGATCCTGCATGGCTTTGCGAATCATGGCGGCGAAACGACGCTGATTTTTCTCCAGGCGCAGCTCGAGTGCTTCTGGCAGCGGCAAGCATGGCCGGTCGTTGGGCCGAATGGCCAGGACCGCAAAAGCCTCGCGGACGGCCGGTGCAAGAGATCCGGCCTGGAGTTTGTGGGTCAGGGTATTGAGCGTGGCAATCCGCCTAAGAGTCAGATTGTGAATGTGTCGCGCAAGAATGGCGTTTCGAGCACCAGGTGTTGGCCGGCGGGTCATCATCTGCAGCAGCACATCGCAGTCGCGTACGGCACCTCCGGTGCGCCGGAGGAGTCGCAAACGTTTGATCAATCGAGTGAGCACGCGGCGCTGGGGGCCGGCCGCGATTTTCATAACATGCAGAACCTCTGTGGCGCGGCGGATGGCCACCCGTAAATCGTGAATGGCATCTGCGTTGGGATGGGCGGCGGTGCGGCGAATTTCGATCAGCAGCGATTCCAAGCGGACCTGACAGATGTTTTGCAATTGGCGGTGGATAGAAGCGGACGAGGTGGTGAATCCGGTGTTCATGGGTTCATCACAGCGTTGGGGCATGGACGATCTCAATTTTAACAATGGTACACCCAATTAGTATTTGGACTTTACACGAATTGGCGAGCATAATCACGCGCAATTGTTAAGATGGTGACCTGATGGTGTCGGGGATTTGAAAAGGCTGAACATGGCGATTGGTGGTAAGATGACAGGTAACACTCCATCACGCATTTCCGGAATGGCGGGGGGCCGCATCGCCCACAAAGTAATGGCCCGCAACCGCAGGCACATCGGCGGCCCGCACGGACTGCGTATTGCGGCTATTGATATTGGCACGAACAGTTTGCACATGGTGGCCGTAGAGGTAACCGAGCAATTGGGCTTTCGGGTGTTAAGTTCGGAAAAGGAAATGACCCAACTGGGGGCTTCTGCGCTGGTACGCCATGTATTGCCACGGTCGGCTATGAATCATACCCTTAGTGTGCTGGGAAGATATGCCCACATAGCCCGCAACCTGGCCTGTGATCGTATTTTGGCATACGCCACCAGCGCAGTACGCGAGAGCATCAACGGTGGAGATTTTGTCGAAGCCGCCAAAACTCGTTTGGGCATGGATGTGCATGTGATCAGCACGCAGGAGGAAGCCAGGCTGATTTACCTGGCGGTACGCCAGGGGCTGGCTATTGAGGATCAGCCGGTTCTGATAGTGGATATCGGCGGCGGCTCGGCGGAATTTATCGTCGCTACCGCTCAGCGGCCGTTGATGCTGGAAAGTCGCAAGACCGGAGCCAGCCGGCTTAGCCAGGAATTTGTGCATAGCGATCCCATCAGCAAATCAGACTTGCGAGCCTTACGCAAGCATTTAAAGAAAATACTTTCGCCTCTTTGCACCCGCTCGCGGGCGCTCAAAGCCGGGCGCATTATCGGCACTTCGGGCACGATGGAAAATCTTGCGTCCATGTGTATCGCCCAGCACGGGACGGAAATCGGCCGTCGGCGTGTGTTGACCTTCATGACGCGGGATGATTTTTCCAGCGTGTATCGGCGGTTGCTGCGCAGCACACTCAAAGACCGCCTTCGTCTGCCGGGCCTGGACCCGAACCGTGCACCGCAAATTGTAGCCGGGGCGGCGCTGGTGGATTATCTGTTTGAATCTATGGAAGTTCCGTTTATAGAGGTTTCCGACCGGGCCATGCGTGAAGGCATGATTATTGACTACATGCAGACGCATTGGCCGAAGGTGCGGCTTTCGGTGGAAGTGCGCAATCCACGGCGGCGCAGCATTATTGAACTGGGGCGTCGATGCAACTACGATGAAAAGCACGCGCGGCAGGTGGCGGCATTGGCGGTAGAACTTTTTGATCAACTCAAACCACTGCACCGTCTGGGGGCGGCGTGGCGGGAGATTCTTGAACACGCGGCCATGATGCACGACATCGGCTGGCATATCGGCCACACCGGCCATCACAAACATTCCTACTATCTGATCAAGAACGGCGACCTGGAAGGTTTTTCGTTATTGGAACTGGACCTCATAGCCAACATCGCCCGCTATCACCGGCGGGCCATGCCCAAAAAGAGCCACGAAGATTACATGAAGCTGGATCCATCGGACCAGAGTATAGTCAATCGGCTGGCGGCGGTATTGCGTATGGCCGAAGCGCTGGATCGGGGTCATTATGGCAACATCAAGGCCATCAAAACCGTGCTGCGGCGGAATGCAGTGAACTTTATGGTTTATTACACGGATGATCCGGAGTTAGAATTATGGGCAGTCCAGCGCAAGGCCGAAATGTTTGAGCAGGTGTACACCCGTAAGGCTATTTTTACGGCGCGTGCGTACCGACAGCGCCGATCCAACAAGGAAAACATGCATGACCGACCAGACCTCAACCGTGCCCCTTGAACCGTCCATGAGCATGATACGAGTATTACCTGATCCGCTGGTCAATAAAATTGCCGCCGGTGAAGTGGTGGAGCGTCCGGCCAGCGTGGTCAAAGAGCTGCTGGAAAATGCGGTTGACGCCGGGGCCTCGCAGATTACGGTCGCGATTGAAGGGGGCGGGCGAAGCTTGATTCGCGTGAGTGATAATGGTTCGGGAATGTCGGCCGCAGATGCGCCGCTGGCATTTGCCCGTCACGCCACCAGTAAAATCAGGACGGTCGAGGATTTATTCTGCATCCACACCATGGGTTTTCGCGGGGAGGCACTGGCCTCCATTGCCGGAGTCAGCCATACCACGCTGGTAACGCGTCGTCCGCAGGACCAGCAGGCCCTGCGCATTGTCGCCCATGAAAGCGTTATTGAGCCGCCGATACCCTGTGCCGCAGCCGCCGGTACGACCATTGAAGTCCGGGATCTGTTTTACTGCGTGCCGGCGCGGCGTAAATTTTTACGTGCCGACAGCACTGAACTCGGCCACATTCACGAAATAGTCAGCCGCACGGCTCTGGCCTTTCCCGGCGTCGGTCTGAATTTGTCGCACAACGGCCGCACGGTGGCGGATCTGCCCGTAACATCGGATCATCGTCTGCGGGTATCGCAGGTATTGGGGCGGGAGCTTTATAGTCAACTGATGCCGGTTGACCTGGAAGAATATGGTGTTGCCGTAACCGGGTTTATTGGCATGCCCGAAGTGGCCAGGGCCACTTCCCGCTTTCAGTATATCTTTCTTAACGGCCGTTTTATCCGTGACCGTTCGGTCCTGCATGCCGTAAAAGAAGCCTATCGTGGCCTCATTGAACCGGCGGCCCAGCCGCTGGCCGTACTATTTTTGCAAATGGATCCTGCTGCGTTTGATGTCAACGTTCACCCGCAAAAAACCGAGGTGCGATTTCGTGATGCCAATGCGCCATATCGGAGCGTGCTTGCGGCCGTGCGCGGCGAACTGTTAAAAAGAGATTTAACGCCCGCAGTGCGCCTGCCAGGTGGGGGTGGAATTGGTGCCGGGGTGGCTCCAGCGAGCAGTTCCGCGCAGACCACGCGGCAGGTGATGGCTGATTTTTTCCGGCAGCCGACGGCGATAGCTCCGAAGATGGCCTGGCCGGTAGATCCGCGTTTTGATGATGTGGCAGCGCTGCCGAAGGCGCAGCCGCTGGCACAGACGACTTCAGTGACGGCAGTTCCGCCGGCTACTGGCTGTGAACCACCATCGGAAAAAGTTCCCGCCCAAGCCCATCCGGAACCGGCTGCTTATAATCTTCATGAGCAGAGCAGCACCCTCGGCATCGGGCGTTTTATCCAGGTGCATCAGAGCTATCTGATAATAGAGGAACCTCAGGGGGTAGTGATTATAGATCAGCACGCATTGCACGAACGCATTATTTATGAAGACATGTTAAGCCGCGTGCGCCTTGGTCCGCTGCAAAGCCAGCGATTGCTGTTACCGGTGGTTATTGCGGTGAATCCGCGGCAGCTTGGGGCCTTTGAAATTGCGCGGCCAGTGCTGACCAAACTTGGCATCGAGGCTGATTGCTTTGATTCCGCCAGCGTGGCGGTGCAGAGTCTGCCAGTGATGCTGGCCCGGCTTAATCCGACGGAATTTCTGCGTGAGTTGTTGGATAAAATCACGGAATTCAACGGACGTATTACTGATGAAGACCTGCTGCACGAGGTGCTGGATATGGCCAGTTGCAAAGCGGCCATCAAGGCCGGCGATCCGTTGACCCCAGAAGAAATACGCACTTTGTTGTTACGTTGCAACGAGGTGGAACGCTCCAGCAATTGCCCGCATGGTCGGCCGACCACCATTCGCCTGACGCTGCGCGACCTGGAAAAGCAATTCAAACGGCGCTAAGCCCGCTGTGGCCAGCATTGCGGCGACAGCACTGGCTTGTGTCGCGTTTCTGCCTGCATTACATTAGCATAGTGTTGGTGCGGCGTGCGAATGGTATTTAAGAACAGGAAATAAGCAGTATGACAGTTACTACCCCCAGCTTTGCCCATGTCAGCGTTCCATCAGACGGCCAGCCCATTACGATGGGGCAGCAGAACAAACTGCAGGTGCCCGATCATCCGATTATTCCCTTTATTGAAGGCGATGGCACCGGGGCTGATATCTGGCGTGCCAGTGTCCGCGTGTTTGATGCGGCGGTCAAGGCGGTGTACGCCGGCAAACGCCGCATTTGCTGGATGGAGGTGTATGCCGGTGAAAAATCATTTAATAAATTCAAAACCGGGACACCAGAGGGAGATGCTCAGGCTTGGCTGCCGGAAGAAACCGTTGCGGCCTTCCGGCACTTTCTTGTCGGCATCAAAGGTCCGCTGACGACCCCGGTCGGCGGCGGTATTCGTTCGCTTAACGTGGCCTTGCGGCAACTGTTGGATTTGTATGTATGTCTGCGTCCCGTGCGCTACTTTAACGGAGTGCCCAGTCCGGTCAAACGTCCGGAAGCTGTGGACATGGTCATTTTCCGGGAAAACACGGAAGATATTTATGCGGGCATCGAGTGGGCCGCCGATTCCGCTGAAGCGAAAAAGCTGTTGGCGTTCATCAAGACCGAGTTTCCAAAATCATACGCTAAAATCCGTTTTCCGGACCATTGCGGTGTGGGTATCAAGCCGGTCAGTAAAGAAGGCTCCCAGCGGCTGGTGGCTTCGGCGATAGACTACGCCTTGCAGCACAATCGCAAAAGCGTGACGCTGGTGCACAAGGGTAACATCATGAAATATACATCCGGCGCCTTTCGGGACTGGGGCTACCAGGTCGCCAGAGAAAAATATGGTGCCAAAGAAATTGACGGTGGTCCATGGTGCAAATTGCCCGGCGGCATCGTCATTAAAGATGCGATCGCAGATATCACCCTGCAGCAGGTGCTGACCCGTCCGGAAGACTTTGATGTGATAGCGACGCTCAATCTCAACGGCGATTATTTAAGCGACGCTTTGGCAGCGCAAGTAGGGGGTATCGGCATTGCTCCGGGCGGCAACATCAATTACAAAAGCGGTCACGCCATATTTGAAGCCACTCACGGCACCGCTCCGAAGTACGCCAATCAGGATAAGGTGAATCCGGGCAGTGTTATTCTTTCGGGGGTGATGATGCTGGAATATCTTGGCTGGCAGGAAGCGGCGGATACCATTGTCCGCGGCCTGGAGCAAACGATTGGGCAGCGCGTTGTAACCTATGATTTTGCCCGTTTGATGAGCGGTGCTACGGAAGTGAAGTGCAGTGCTTTCGGCGATGCCATTATCAAAAATATGACCACGAGCAAGCCCAAAGTCTGAAACTTACTGGCATCTGCAACCTTTGATGCTGTGCTGCGTGTAGCTTGCGTAGTCCAAAACGGGGGCGGACTTGACGTGACCCATCCGGGTGGCGTTCATCCGGAGGTTACGTGAAAAGGCGCCTTTCACTTTTTAAGGAGTTACTGTTATGAAAAGACTACCTTCCTGGTCCCTGGCCATGGCCGGCGTGCTGGCTTTGGCGTTCTCATTGGCTTTGGCGGCTAATGTTCAGGCTCGGTCCCATGCCGGTACAGGCACCATTACCGGCAAAGTGGTGGACAGCAGCGGTCAGCCGGTGGCCGGCGCATTTGTGCGTCTTATGCTGCTACCTCCGCGAATGAACCACCACGGGCGACATCATGGTCGGCGCCCGGGTGGCATTGAACCCGGCCAGACAGTTTGGCACACGAATGTTTTTGGTGTTACTAAAACTGCCGATGACGGCACCTTCACCGTGAACAACGCCCGGGCCGGTATGTATCGTATTGTGGCGATGAAACGTGGTGTGGGCTTTGGGCATTTGCGTAGGCCGGTGAAGGTATCCGGCCAATCGGTGAGTGCCGGAACAATTACCCTGCACATGGGCAAGCCGCGTCGTGGGCATGGCCATAGGCATGGTCCGCCGCCAGGAAACTAAGTTGCAGTTGACAACAAGCAGAGAATCAAACTCTCAGCCCGGCCACAGGCCGGGCTTTTCTATTTTTATCGAAGCCGCAAACGGCCCCAAACGGCTTACATCTGGTGGGCGAGCACGGTGCCCAGCCGGTTTTCCGACCTGGATGAGTTCGCCACGACAACTGGGAAAACGTTCGTCCGGGAAGGCGAAAATTTGGCGATAAATTTGTCACACGCGCGCTCCACAGCGTTGGTTGTGCTAACACATTACAAATATTTGCAAGGTGACATCTGCGGCGTGGTTAGTATAATTTCGACGGCCGGTAGGGGTGTAATCCGGGAACAGTGGGTCTAACCAAGTCAGGTGATCGGTGTATTGGATTAATAAAGCTATTCACTACCTGGGTCGTTCGCGCCGGCGTATGCTGCTGCTGGCTGCGGTTATTGGTCCGGGCATGATAACCATGATTGCCGATAACGATGCCGGCGGGATATCCACGTACGTTCAGACCGGAGCGTTGACCGGGTTCAATCTGCTGTGGGCATTTATTATTCTAGTGCCTATGGCTTATTACGTGCAGGAGATGACAGTGCGGCTTGGTGCGGTGACCAAGCGTGGCCATGCGGAGGCCATTTTTGATTCTTTCGGTCCGTTCTGGGGATTTTTTTCCATTTTCGATCTGGCGGTGGTCAACTGGCTGACGCTGGTGACCGAATATATCGGCATGACCCAGGCTATGAGCATTTTTGGTATTCCCGCCTGGCTGACTTTTCTGGGTGTTACCCTGCTGCTATTTGGAATTGTGGTGACCGGAAAATACTGGACTTTTGAAAAATTGACCATGCTGTTCTGCCTGTTTAATTTTGTCTACATTCCGGCGGCATTCTGGGCCATGCAGACCGGCAATGTCAAAGAGGGCTGGCTGGCGGTAGGAAAAGGGTTTTACGCACCGACACTGGTGGGAATTTTGCCGATGTCAGCCATGATTACGCTGATTATGGCCAACATTGGGACGACGATTACGCCGTGGCAGATATTCTTTCAGCAGTCAGCGGTGGTGGATAAGGGCATGGACGTCCACGATATCAAGATGGGGAAAATCGATACTTTCGCCGGCTCCCTGTTAACTTGTGTTGTGGCGGCGTTTATCATCATCGCCACGGCGGGTGTGTTTTATTTCAATCCGCATGGGAAGATGGTGGTAACTTCCGCGCAGCAGGGAGCCTTGCAGATGCCCAAGGTTATGCCGGCCGGGACCGATTGGGGCCGATGGGCTGAGGTTCTTTTTGCCATTGGCCTATTTGACGCGGGGTTGCTGGGTGCTTTGTGTGTTTCCCTGTCCACAAGTTGGGCACTGGGTGAATTGTTCGGCTGGGCGCATTCGCTCAACAAGTCGGTGCGTGATGCCCCCTGGTTTTATGTGGCGTATGTGGTCATGTTGATGTTGGCGGGTGTGGTTTCCGTGATCGCCAGTGTCGCGGTGCAAAATGACATCACCATTTTTGTGCAGGTGGTAGCAGTTACGCTGCTGCCATCAAGTCTTTTCTTTCTGATCCTGATTCTCAACGATAAGGATGTCATGGGGCAATATGTCAATACCCTCTGGCAGAACATAGCCAATTGGTCGATTGCCATATTCGTTATTCTGGTTTCAACACTGTATGGTATAACGCAGATATTTCCGGATGTAATGGAACCTGCTTTCTGGCATCGCGCCGGTCACTTTTTCCATTGGCTATAATAGATGGGGTCGCACCATGCCCAAATCAGTACCAGGCTCCTCTCTGCCGCCAACGCCGGCCGGTGCCGCCAATGGTGTCCGTGATTACCGGACTTTTTACTATTCCGAGCTGCGTGGGCGCAAAATATGTCTGGCGACAATAGCCGATCGCGTTGGAAAAATTGCCGACATTGCCTTCAAAATGGCAGATGCTTATCCCGAAGCCACCGGGATACTGGTGGAACATGGTTGGGGAAAACCTGTGGAGTTGATTCCGTGGTCGAAGGTAACGCGCATTGATGACGATTACATTTTTGTTTCTGCACCGGAGCAGCCTGATCCGGCCACACTGCAGTGTGGAAAAGGATTTCCACGTTTCATTGACCAGCCGGGATGGATATTGCTGGAATCGCACCTGATGGGAAAGACGATTTTTGATATGGACGGCCGGCGCACTGAGGTGGTCAATGATGTGCATCTGCTGGTATCGCACGAGCGCATGATTCTGGTGCATGTCGATATTTCCTTCAACGGATTTCTTCGCCGGTGGGGCCTTTCCCGGATACTTCATGCCCGTGAACATCTCATCAACTGGAAATATGTTCAGCCACTTTCCCTGGAAGATGCTTTGCCGCGGGATGCGGTACGGTTATCCATAACCCGTAAACAGATAGCGGAACTGCCTCCAGAGGATTTAGCGGACACGCTGGAGGAGCTCACCGGCAAGGAGCAGCAGGCCCTGTTTTCCGCCCTGGCTCCCGATACCGCGGCGGAAACGCTCGTGGAGGCCGAACCGCGTACGCAGCGCCAACTTATCGCCGATCTGCGGCAGGAACGAGCTACCAAAATTCTGCAGGAAATGTCCATTCCGCAGCTCGCGGATTTACTTTCCGTTTTGCCGCATGAAGACGCGGTCAAGATGATGCGGTTGCTGCCCGCGGAGCAGTCGCAACGAATTGGGGAACTGCTCTCGCAAAGAGAAGCTGTGGCCCAGTCCATGCTTAACGAGGATTATCTGGCGTTTGCGAAGGAAACAACGGTCGGCACGGTGCTGGCGTCCATACGCGGATCCGGCAAACCGCACGAGGCGATATCGTACCTTTACGTGGTTCAACCGGCAGATAAAACGCTGCTGGGCGTGGTCGATCTACGCGACCTGGTATTGGCACGCGATAACCAGATACTCGGCGATTTAATGGTTTCGCCGGTGGTAACAGCGGCTGCTGATGACACCCGCGACGATCTGGCGGAATTGTTTCTCAAGTATCATTTCCGGATGTTGCCGGTGGTGGATCATCGCGATCATCTGCTGGGCGTGATTCATTTCAATGACATTACCAAAGGCTTGATGAGTCGTTTGCGGGTATGACGTAGTCCGTATAGAAACAGGTGCTCGATGCCACGAATGAAAATGACGCCGCTGGTCAGGACATCCCTTCTGGTCCTGCGGATTTATCTGCTGACGCTTTTGACGCTTATTATTATAAGTTTTGCCCGGGTGTTGAAATCCGGAAAGTCTGCAACCGCACCAGCCACAACACAAGGCGCACCTGTGTCCAAACCGGGTCCGGTCCATTCGTCGGCCCGCGAGAACAGGAGAGGAGAACAGTTGAGTCGTAGAGCAAGGGGCGCGGACTAAGGCCCGCGAGATACTGATGGCTTGATCCTTGTCATGGAGGCCCGTTCCGGATGCGCCGAGAAATTTGGGCATCCGTGGCACAATCCCGATGGCTTTTCCCTAACGCATCTGGATTTGAGCATCCGTGTCTTAACGGAGTGCGGGTGGGTTTGTGCCTCGCCGGCGGCCAAAATTCCTGTGACGTATTCATACACTTTATTTCCTGACAGCCTCCTACCCCTGAAATTTTGCCGCACCTGCCGCAGGAAAGCATGAATGGAAATGGCACGTCGACATCTTTCGGGTAAAATACCGCAGCTATGAAATCGACTTTGTCATCTTTGTCCGTGTCGGAATTCGCCGGTGCGGCATGGCCGGCCGGGGTTTTGTCGGCTGGAGCTACCGTTGCCTGGGCAGCTATTTCCGGTGCGGTCCATGGCGGTACCGGCTGGATTTCCACCGCCATGCCTGCTGCGGCTGTGCTGGCCGGATGGCTGATGTTGCTGATGCTTTTGGCCACGATGGCGGCGATTATGATCGCGGCGCAAGCCACGCGCCCTGCAGTGACAGCCACTGGGTTTGGCCTGATTGTGCTGGCGTTGGTGCCGCCATTGGTCCTTGCGACAATCAGTTCCGGCGAACTGCCGATGCTGGTGGTACTGCGCATTGTGGCGATTCTGGCAGCATGGATGCTGCTGTGTGCAGCGCTGACCCGACTGTTGCACCCGCTGGGGCCGAGTGTGGCGGTGACAACTACGGCTACTTTGGCCATGACCCTGCTTGCCCTGCCGGTGGTACTCATGCCGCTGCTGGCGGATCTGACCCAATGGCGCGATGACCGACTGTTGGGATTGATAGTCAATGCCTGTCCAGTGTTGTGGCTGCTGGATGGCACCGATCAGGCCTTGCGATTCAACTGGTTTTGGTGGTCGCATGCACGGCTGATGTATCAATTTACCGGCCTAGGTCAAAATACACCCATGCCAGTTTTGCAGCCATGGTGGGAGCCAACGGCGATCAGCGCTGCGTTGGCGCTGGGTATGTTGGGCCTGGCTGAATGTTCTGTCAGGAAATATTTTTTAAGGAGACCTGGTCCGTGAACACATCCTCCTCTTTGACACCATCTGCAAGGAAACAGTTGCTGGTGGACTGTATTCGAGATTCCAGCCGTGTGATTGCAGCGCTGGAAGATCAACTTTCGGCCATCGAGCAGATCGCCGCTGCCGTGGCTGATGCCTTGCTGGGTGGCAACAAGCTGCTGACCGCCGGCAACGGAGGTTCTGCGGCGGAGGCCATGCATCTGGCCCAGGAAATTACCGGCAAATATTCGCGGCCAGATCGGCGGGCGTTGCCGGCCATTTGTCTAGCGGCGGATGGAACGGCCTTAACCTGCATTGGTAACGACTGGGATTTTGCCACGGTGTTTGCCCGTCAGGTGCAGGCATTTGCCCGGCCCAACGATTGGCTGGTGCTTTTCAGTTCCAGCGGCCAAAGCCAGAATCTGATTCGCGCCAGTCATGCCATGCACCAGGCGGGCGGTAAAGTGATCGGCTTGCTGGGAAAAGGTGGTGGGGAAAATCTGCGACTGTGCGATTTATCGGTGGTGGTACCCAGCCAGCGCACCGCGCCCATTCAGGAGGCGCATCAGGTGATTTTGCACCTAATTTTGGAGTATCTGGAAGTCCGCTGTGCAGCCCCCGGCTAGAACACGCAATCCTACCCTTGAAAGACCCGGCGTATTCCAAGACAATGCGTCGTCCGCTGTTGGAGCGGGCTTAAGAAAGGACGTAGCTTCGCCGTGAAACCAAGTAAACTCGCTTTTCTGGCTGGAATGGTTATTGCGATAATTCTGCTGGGTGGAATTCTTCTGACCCGCCATCGGCAACATGTGGCTGCTGCGTCGGCCGTAGTGCCCCTGCCCTTGAAAGGCCTGCCGCCGATTCGCGGCTTTGCCATACAGATCAATGATCCGAAAAACATCCAAAAATATTACCACTCGGTTAAACACCTGCAGAAGCTGGGGTGCCGATGGATTAATTTTGTGGTAGATGCAAGACAAAAAGATGTACACAGCAACCGCGTGTACCTCAACTGGAATCTCACAGCCAGACCCCAGGTCATGACCAAGCTGTTATTATATGCCCATCAACTTGGCATGCACACCCTGCTGATGCCGATTATTCTGTTGGACCATGCCACGGGCGATCAGTGGCGGGGCACCATTAAACCCCAAAGCTGGCACCAATGGTTTGTCGGCTATCGGGCGTACATTCGCACTTACGCGCGCGTTGCCGCAGCGGGGAAGTGTTCCATATTTTCGGTGGGCAGCGAACTGCTTTCAACGGAAAAATTTCGCGGGCGCTGGCTGCGGATTGTCCGTATGACTCGAAAGATTTTCAAAGGCAAGCTTATTTACAGCGCCAATTGGGACCATTACAAGCAGGTGTTGATCTGGCATGAACTCAATTATGTGGCCATGAATGCGTATTGGCGGCTGGCGTATCACCCCGGCCACACGGTGTCCACTCTGGTTCAGCGCTGGCGTCCGATTCAAAAACAGGTACTGGCTTTTGCCGCAAAAATGCACCGGCCACTGCTGCTTACCGAGATCGGCTGGTATAATCTTCAGGATACCATCGTGGAGCCGTGGAATTATACCGGCAGCGGACCGTTGGATCCCGATGAACAATTGCGGGCCTATGAGTCGTTTGGCATGGCCTGGGATGGTCTGCCCAAGAAGACTTTTGCCGGAGCGTTTTTGTGGGAATGGATGCCGGGAGGGAAACCCAGTGATTACGGGAGTTATTCGCTACAGGGTGAGCCGGCGCTGCCATTGATGACCCGGTGGATCAGCGGCAAGTAACCGTGTATGGTGCGGCGTTCCAAGACGCAGAACAAAGGGTTGCCGCCTGGCGGCCGATGGATTTATAAAGGGAACTTTGTGAAATTGCAGCGCACACATGATTGTGGCACCTTGCGGAAAGCCGATGGCGGGCGGGAAGTTACGCTGGCTGGCTGGGTGCAATCTTATCGGGATCACGGCGGCGTGGTATTCGTGGACATGCGGGACCGCGGAGGCCTTACGCAAGTGGTCTTTCATCCGGAACATTCCACCGCGCACGCCCTGGGCCGGCAACTGCGCACGGAAGATGTGGTGATGGTGAAGGGCCGTGTGCTTGAACGTTCGGCGGCCGCCATCAATCCCAAGATGCCCACGGGAGAAATTGAAGTTCTCGCCGAGGAGGTGGATATCGTTAATAAATCCGAGGCGACGCCGTTTTCACCTGCGCAGCATGATCCCGTCAATGAGGACGTGCGGCTGAAATATCGTTATCTGGACCTGCGCCGGCGCGACATGACTGAGGCCCTGATGCTGCGCCATCGCGTGACAAAAATCATGCGGGACTACTGCGATGCACACGGATTTTTAGAAATTGAAACACCCATTCTCTATAAAAGTACGCCCGAGGGAGCACGGGAATTTCTGGTTCCATCACGACTGCATCCCGGTGAATTTTATGCTCTGCCGCAAAGCCCGCAGCTATTCAAGCAGGTGCTGATGGCAGGGGGTATGGACCGCTACATGCAGATTGCCCGCTGTTTCCGCGATGAAGACTTGCGCTCCGATCGCCAGCCCGAATTCACCCAGTTGGATCTGGAAATGAGTTTTGTGGATCGTCGGGAGGTGATGGAACTGATCACCGGTTTGATTGTGCGGCTATGGCGTGAAGTGCTGGGCATTGAAATTCATATACCTTTCGTACATCTGACCTGGCAGCAGGCCATGGATCGCTTCGGTATCGACCGCCCCGATATGCGTTACGGCCTAGAGCTGTGCGATGTCAGCGACGCGGTAGCCCATGCGGACTTTGCGGTGTTTCGCGATGCAGTTGCGGCGGGGGGGCGAGTTAAAATGATAGCCGTGCCCGGAGGAGCGGCGCTTTCGCGCAAGCAATTAGAAGGTCTGACGGACGAAGCCAAACGGCTGGGGGCGAAAGGGTTGGCCTGGCTTAAGCTGGGTGGCGAGGCGGGAGCGGGCACCATGGGTGGGCCAATCGCGAAATTTCTACCTCCGGCCCTGCAGCAAACACTGCGGGAAAAAACCGTCGCCCGCGACGGCGATATTCTGCTGGCAATTGCGGACAAGCAGGAAATTGGATGGCGTGTGCTGGGAGAACTGCGGCAGGTGCTGGCCCGGCAACTGAATCTTATTCCGCCGGATCGGCATGCTTTTCTGTGGGTGACGGACTTTCCAAGTTTCGAATTTGATGCTGCGTCGGCGCGCTATGTGGCCAAACATCATCCCTTCACCGCGCCTCTCGATGAAGATCTGCCACTGCTGGATTCAGACCCCGTAAAAGTACGCGCGAAGGCTTATGATATTGTACTCAATGGCATTGAAATCGGAGGCGGATCCATCCGTATTCACCAGGGGCAGGTGCAATCCAAAGTATTTTCCATACTCGGTATTTCTCCGGAAGATGCCCAGAAAAAATTCGGATTTTTGCTTGACGCCCTCAAGTATGGCGCTCCACCGCATGGTGGAATCGCATTGGGACTAGACCGCCTGGTGATGCTTATGCTTAACCGGTCCAGTATTCGGGATGTTATCGCTTTTCCCAAAACCCAAAGCGGCACTGATTTGATGACCGAGGCTCCGTCGGTAGTGGAATCCCGACAGTTGCAGGAACTTTCCATTGCGGTGATAAAACCAAAATAAGCCGCGTGTAAGCGGTTTTGGTGGCGGCGATAACAGGCAGGAGGGCTTCGAAAGGTTCGCGCAGATGATGTTGGAAAGATCTCGTACCAAAATGGTTGTTACCCTTGGACCGGCCAGTGGTACATCCGCGGTGTTTAAACGGTTTTGTGACCTTGGAATATCCGTTGCCAGACTCAATTTTTCACACGGCTCCCTTGAACAGCGCAATAATTTTCTCGATATGATACGGGCGGCTAATACGGAATTCCCGCCGGCCATTATGGGCGATCTGTGCGGGCCAAAGATTAGGCTTGGACCGGTCATTGATGGCGGGGTGCGTGTCGTGCCCGGGGATGAATTTACCATCCAGCGCCAACCGGCGCAGGGGGTCGCGGGCGTTTTCAGTTGCAATTGCCCGGTTCTGATTGATGATGTGGAACTCGGTCAGAAACTGCTGATTGATGATGGCATGATTCGGGCGCTGGTCATAGACAAACAAACCGATGCCATTCGGTGCAAAGTAACTGTCGGCGGAATCATTCTGGGCAATAAGGGACTGAACCTGCCCAACACGCACCTGCACATCGCCAGTATCACCGATAAGGACTGGGCAGATATAGACTGGGCGATTGCCAACCAGATTGACTATCTGGCCCTTTCGTTTGTGCGCAGCAGTGCCGACGTTGAATCGGTCCGATCTTACCTCAACTCCCGCAACTCGGACATTGCGTTGATCGCCAAAATAGAAATGCCGCAGGCGGTGGAAGATATCGTCGCTATCACCAATGCCGCCGACGCCATTCTGGTGGCCCGCGGAGACATGGGAGTGGAGATGGATTTGACGGCGGTACCGCTGTTGCAAAAGCAGGTGGTGCGGGCCGCGCATGACGCAGGCAAGCCGGTGATTGTGGCCACGCAAATGCTGCAATCAATGGTAGAACATCCGTCGCCTACGCGTGCGGAAGTATCTGACGTTGCCAACGCCATTCTCGATGGGGCTGATGCCGTGATGCTTTCCGGCGAAACGGCCACCGGACAACATCCGGTGGCGGCGGTGGAAATGCTGCGGCAAATAGCCGATAAAACGGAAGATTATATTGACAAAAGCAATATAGAGTGGCCTCCGCCGCGTTTGCTCCAGTTGATGCATCATCAAACCGCGGCCATTGCGTATGGAGCCAAGCTGATCGCCCGCGACATGGACGCCCGCCTGGTGGTAGTTTGGTCGCAAGCGGGAGGTTCAGCGCGATTTCTTTCCAAAAATCGCTTTACTATCCCGGTGGTGGCTCTTTCCACCAATGCGGCGGCCGTGCGGCGAATGGCGCTTTACTATGGCGTAGTGCCCCTGCAAACGGACATTCCGGCGCATTTTGACGATCTGCCGATGATGGTGGATGATTTGGTGGTAAGGCGCGGCTGGGCGTGCTGCGGAGATCGTGTGTTAATTGCCGCCGGTGCTCCGCTGGGTACTGCCGGCACTACCAATGGCCTGATGGTTCACACTATTGGTGACACCGCCTGATACACCATAACGCTGGCCCGCCAGCCAACTGCGTGAAGGGGTCCAGACTACCCTTGAAAGGATTGGAATATCATGGTCCGCAAATTCCCTCTAATCGCCGCAAGTCTGAGCTTGGCTCTGTTCCTGGCCGGGTGCGGCAGTTTAAATCCGTATCCGGCGGGCCGTCCCGGCTGGCATAGTCCGGATTATCACATTGTTTTTGGCCGGCTTAATTACGTCGGAGGATCGCACGGCCACTGGACCTTGCGCTATGCCGGGGTGGTCAGCAACGATCCGTACGGTGGACGGCTTATCCTGACTCCGGCTCGGAGCATGAGCGGTTTTTCTCCTGGCCAGCAGGTAGAGGTTTTCGGCCAACTGCTGCGTAACAAGAAAAGTCCGTTGATGCCCAACGCACTCTACCGGGTCCATGTGATTCGTCTCTGGCTGGGAACGGGGCACCGTTCTGCCATCACCCGGTAAAGCCGCCGATTTTTGTTAGAGTCGCAAGACGTTAATATTTTCCATAGACCAGGCGTTATCTTGGGGTAAAGTGGTGAAACCAATGCCCGGCATTTTTGCGATGCCAAGACCATTGGCAATACCCGTAAAATTATTTCTGCAGGATTTTCCATGGTATTGCCTGGTGGGGCGGATAGTATTATTATTGCGTGGACCCGTGGTAGGTCTGACCAATTGGATCCGTCGTAAATGGATCGCATGGCTGATGAGGATGAATGATGGAACGCAACCCGAATCATGGCACCCTGACTGCCCAACAAATTGAGCACTATGATCGCGAAGGCTATCTTGTCATAGAACCCCTGCTTACCGAAGATGACATGGCTCCCGCCCGCGCCGCCATGAGCGAGAAGGTGAATATCATCGCTGAGGAGTTGTTACGCGACGGCAAAATTAAAGACAAATTGGAGCGTGAACCATTTGCCACACGCCTGGCGAAGCTTTTTGACGGACTCACGGATAAGGATTTTCTGCAATATGGTCGTAGCTGGCGTGATCGCATTGCGGGCTATTTTATACTTATGTCCAATCCTAAAATCGTTGGTGCGGTGGAGTCGCTCATCGGATCGGAACTTTTTGCCAATCCGGTGTATAACGTGCGGCCCAAAGTGCCCAAGGTTGCGGCGGGGGCGGTTCCGTGGCATCAGGATAAAAGCTATTGGCCAGACGCCAATTCCAACCCCGTTATCACCGTGTGGATTCCGCTGGTGGATTCCACCCATGAAAACGGCTGTCTGCACGTAATTCCGCGCACCCAGAAAAAACGGGTGCTCGATTATCATCATGAATCGCGTACGGGCACTTCTTATCTGGAAGTGGATGAAAAATACCTGAAGTCTTTAACCCGAAATGCCAATATCGTGGCCTTGCCCGTGAAGGCGGGCAGTGCGATATTCTTCAACGATCGTCTGGTGCATTCTTCCACCCCCAACCAGTCCGATCATGTGCGCTGGAGTGTGGATCTGCGCTATCAGCCGACAGATCAGGATCCGATGCCCCAGCACGGAGCGGGATTTCTGGTTAGGAGCCGCAAGCAGCCGGAGCGTGTAGCGACGCTGGAAGACTGGCTGGCCAATCGGCCCGAGCACGATTCGTCCCACCAGCCATCCTAGGCGGCATGGTTGCGGCGTATTCCCGCCGCGGTATGCTCTAAAACATGGCGATTGATGTTAAGAGTTTTCTTTCTCCAGGCGGCGTTGTTGCCCGCCGCATGGGTAACTTTGAACTACGCCCTCAACAGGTGGAAATGGCCGCGGCTGTGGCCGAAGCCTTCAAAAATCGTCAACACCTGATTGTGGAAGCGGGTACAGGTGTAGGCAAATCTTTTGCCTATCTGCTGCCCGCCATTGCCGAGGTCGTTGAAAACCGTCGCCGGGTGCTTATATCCACCCATACGATCAGCCTGCAGGAACAGTTGATAGATAAGGACATACCCTTTTTGAGGGCTGTTACGGGTGAAGAATTTTCTGCGGTGCTGTGCAAGGGACGGTCCAATTATCTTTGCCAGCGCCGTACTGAACAAGCCCATCAGAAAAGTGTTCATCTTTTTGCCGATGCCAGACAGGTTGAGGATTTGCAGATGATTCGCGACTGGTCCGTCCATACCACCGACGGATCGCTGTCGGACCTGCCCCGTCAGCCCGCATGGCAGGTTTGGGATAAAACCTGCGCTGAACACGGTAATTGTCTGGGCAAACGCTGCAAGTTTTATGACCACTGCTTCTACCAGGCCAGTCGGCGCCGTATGGCCCATGGACAGATACTGGTGTGCAACCATGCCATGTTTTTTTCAGATTTAGCACTTCGTCGAGCAGGTTCATCCATGTTGCCCAACTATGACCTTGTGATTCTCGATGAGGCGCACACCATTGAAGCCGTGGCTGCGGACCATCTCGGCCTGTCTCTCAAAGAAAGCCAGGTGCGCTATCTGCTAAGCAGTTTGCACCAATCCCGACAGGGAAGGGGGTTTTTAGCAAGCCTCAAGGCGATGGACATGAAGCCCGCCATTGCAGCAGTAGACAACGCGATGGCACAAACGGATCAATTTTTTGATGCGCTGGCGCTGTGGCTCAAAAATTCCGGATCTAACAATGGTCGGGTTCGTGATAAAAATATCATTGAAAATTGCCTGTCTCCGGCGTTGGTGACACTGGGGAAAAATCTGGACGCTTTGGCCGCGGTATGCGCCTTGCGTGTGGGTGCTGCCGCCGGCCCGGTTACCGATGACCCTGCGGATGGCGCGCCGTCTGCCGGCCCGGCGCAAGAGGCCCAGCGCGATCGCTTTGAACTCACCAGTTTTGCCAACCGATGCCGCGGCCTGGCCACCGTGGCCGAGACTTTGCTTGCGCAGGAGCATCCGGACAGCGTTTACTGGATCGAAAACACCGGTCGCGGTCACCGCCGCATTGCACTTAACTCCAGTCCCATTGATGTATCGGATCATCTAGCGGCAAATCTATTTTCTATGAAAGGTTCGGTGATTCTCACCAGTGCCACGTTGACCACACCGGAGACCGGCTCTGGTGGCAAGTTCAGCAGGCGAACAATCGCCAAGGATGAAAAACAATCATCGGCCGATTCCTCTGGCCTGGGGGGAGCGTTTACCTTTTTTCGCCGACGTATTGGTTTGGCGGTCGGGAAGGAACTGCAATTAGGTTCACCCTTTAATTATAAAGAACAAGTAACACTTTACCTTGAAAGCGGCTTGCCGACACCGGACGAACCGGATTTCCTGCCGCGGGCCATGGATAGAGCCATGCACTACATTCGATTGAGCAAAGGCCGGGCGTTTATATTGTTCACCAGTTACAGTCTGATTGATCAGGCTGCGGCTATTTTGCGTCCCCAGCTTCAGGCGTTGAGTTATCCGATGCACACGCATGATGGCAGGCTGGCCCGTGGCCAACTTTTGGACCGTTTTCGTGCGCAGAATAACAGCGTACTGCTGGGAACGGATTCCTTTTGGCAGGGGGTGGATGTGCCGGGCGAAGCACTATCCAATGTGATTATCACCAAATTGCCCTTTGCGGTGCCCGATAAGCCGTTGGTGGAAGCCCGGGTAGAGGCCATTCGAGCTGGAGGCGGCAACCCTTTTATGGAGTATCAGGTTCCGGAAGCGGTTCTTAAATTCAAGCAGGGCTTTGGGCGCCTGATTCGTACGCGCCGTGATAATGGCATAGTGGTAGTGCTGGACAAGCGCATTACAACCAAGCACTACGGGAAGATTTTTCTGCGGGCTTTGCCTGAGTGCCAGATAGAGCGTGTGGGTTGAAGGCGGCGTCAGGCTTCCCCGCAATGGCCGTCGCTCAACTGCAAAAAAAGCTCAGATCGGCGTGCTGCGGGTACATTTTTCGCACAAACCTGTAGGCTACGTAAGGACTTACACCATCGCAGAAAAGCTTCTTGTAAAAAAGCTGACTTACCAGTGCGGCATCGGCCCAGCGGATTTCGCGTCGCGGGCTGATGAAAGCCTCAGCCCGAGTACCTTTGACAAAGGCTTTGGCAAACGAATCGTGCCCGGTGAGACAACTCGATGAAAAGACGATTTTACCCGTTAAATCGCCGGCCATTTCTATTATTTCATCCACATCAACTTCTTCCAGTTGCAGAACCAGCTTGCGGCGCAGACCGTGCATGGAAAGGTGAATGTGTCGGCCACTGGAAAGCCTGGCCTGTTTGAGGAAATGGCGCAACTCCAGTTTGGTGCGGATAAAGGAATACAACGCGCGTGATCCAATCATCCGGAGAAATTCGCCCAGCAACCGACCTTCGGACCAAAATTTTTCAGTGGGGCGGCGGGATACAGATTCAATGATAAAGACTTTGTTGGAGGGTTGTAATTTCCGGCTGGGCAGTCGATCGGTTTCGCCATCGTCATAGGAAACATAGGCGGTTCCATTGGATAGAAAAGTAACTCTGGCGGGGAAGAGCCGTTCTTTACGCCAAGGTGCGTAAACTCGATCTCCGATATGCAAAGTGTCAATTGTCATGGTGATATTCCCGGCGGCCGTTCCTGTTGGGTTATTATAGCCTATGTGAATTGGGCTTCGAGCGCGGTCGCGAGAGTGAGTAGAGGCGGCTTAACAGTCCTATAATACAACTAAGGACAGTGTTTTGCGGACAGGTAAGATTTTTAATTGCGTCTTGGCCGGTAAGATAGTGTGCGATGAGTGATTCAAGCGGAATATTTCAGACGGTTCGTGACGCAGTTCGCATAGAGGACATTATCGGGGAACATATTGCGCTCAAGCGTGCGGGAAAGGAGTTGGTAGGTCTGTGCCCATTTCATGATGACCGGCGACCTTCGATGTATGTGAGCCCGCAGAAGCAGATTTTCAGTTGCTTTGTCTGCGCGAGTGCGGGGGATGTTTTTCGATTTGTGCAGAATTATCACAAGATGACACCGGGAGAAGCCTTGCGTTATCTGGCCGGCAAGGCGGGCATCACCCTGCCCGAATTGCCGTCGCGCAAAGGTGCCGATACCGCGACACCCCGACAACGTTTGTACGAAGTCAATGAGTGGGCGGTGGAGCATTTTCGGCAATGCTTGTTATCGCGGAGCGGAACTGCGGCGATGGCTTATCTGCGAAGCCGCGGTTTGACGCCGGAAACCATTGCCAATTTTCGTCTGGGCCTGGCTCCGGAAGGCTGGACAAACCTGACGGATGCCGCCACGCGCAAGGGCCATACCCGGCAAGAACTGGTCAAGGCGGGCTTGGGTAAAGCACGTGCGGATGGCAGCGTGTTTGATGTCTTTCGCAACCGGGTCATGTTTCCGATATGCGATGTTACCGGTCGAGTGGTGGCATTTGGAGGACGGGTGATTCCGGCTGCCGTGTCTGGGAAAACTGATGCTATAACGGGTGTTCCTACGGAGGAGGGCCCGAAGTACCTGAATTCAGCGGAGACGGCGATATTTATGAAGCGTGAAGCTTTGTACGGCCTGGATGCCGCCAGATCGGAGATGCTTCGCTCCAAAACAGCCGTGGTGGTTGAAGGGTATATGGATGTTATTGCGTGTCACCAGGCGGGTGTTACCAATGTGGTGGCGACCTTGGGAACTTCACTGACTGCGGAACATGCCCGGTTGCTGCGGCGTTTTATTGAGACCGTGGTTCTTACGTTTGATAACGATGAAGCAGGCAGGAGGGCCGCAGACCGGGCTTTAGAGGTGTTTATTCGCGAACCAGTCGAGGTGAAAATTGCGGGTGTGCCGGATGGCAAAGACCCCTGCGACTATTGCATGAGCCATGGCGGAGCGGCCTTTAAACGGGTAGTGGATCAGGCGTTGGAAGCCCTGGAATTTCAATGGAAAATATTGAGTGGGGCTTTTCGGGCCACGGATTCGCTGGTGCAAAAGCAGCAGGCGGCGACGGCCATGCTGCGCATGGTGGCGATGGCGATGCATGGTACCACGATGGATGTTTTACGGCGCGGACTGTTTATCAATCGACTCTCAGAGCTTATAGGCATCAGTGCTGATGATGTGGTCCGGAGTCTTAGCAAGATTTCAGCGGCAACCCCTCAGGAGTCGCCGGCTCCAGTGGCGTTCTTGGAGAGGCAACCGGCCCCAGGCGGTTTGGAGCGGGCGGCCGTACGGGATGCCCGGATGCGGGCGCAGCAATGGGTCATAGGTGTCTTATTGACGGATTTTACACTGTATGCCTCGCTTGGCGACGCGCTCACCCTGGAATTATTTTCGGAAGGTGCGGTGCGGAAATTGGCTGCAGAGTTAATGGAATACGTAGAGGGTGCCGTTGACTTGGGCCGGTGCAGTCTGGGAGAGTTTGTCGGCATGCTCGGCGAAGGGCCGCTGGCAGCCATGGCAATTGAATATCAGCGGGAGGCGGCCCTTGGAGGCAATCTACAGGAGAAATTAACCGGATCCTTGGCACGGCTCAAGGAATATGGTGAAGCGGGTCTGGGTACGGGAACGGCGGCGATATCGGCGGAATCTTTTAGTGACTTGTTGAGTGAGCGTCGGCGGCGGATATCGCCCCATGATGGGAAAAAAACGGATTGATGCCGCGTGATAAAACGACGTAAGTGCATGTAAGGATGGCACTTGCGTTGAATTATCCGGGCTGACACCAGTGGGATGGGTAGACCACGCAAAATTTTCCTGCTAAAATAATTTGAATCGCGCGTAGTGGCAGTCGGGCGCGTTGAAGTGTCGTGAGGATGTGCGGCCCAGCCGAGCCATGAACTAGCCGGAAAGATGATTTCCCATTTTTTATTGAAAAGTGACTTCTGGTCGTAGTCGGTTGGGGCAGAGTATGAAACTTTGGACCTTTGGAAAGTTGGGGCCCTCGGGTGCGGAATTAAGAATCTGGGGTCAATGCCAGCCAGGGTAAACGCAGGTGCCGATGCAGTGACGATCGAGCCTTCAAAACTTGATCGGTGCAGTTCGTTAATTCTCACGGCTGGAGATTTGTGCGATGCCGGATTAGAGCCACCGTTGAGTTGATGCGGGCCCAGGTTAATAACGGTACATTTGGAGATTTTGGTGACAACGGTAATAACGGATCAGGTACAGCCTCCAGCAATGGTCAACACCGTTCCGCTGGCGAAGGCAAATTCAAATATTGCACTGCTGATTTCCAAGGGCAAGGCGCAAGGCTACCTTACTTACGAGGAACTCAACGAACTGCTGCCGGACGAAGCCATTGCTACAGACCGTCTTGATGCCTTATTTCAACAATTTGATGAGATGGGTATCCAGTTTCGGGATGAGGCTGACGTGGCCCAGGAAATTGCCTCTCCATCGCCGGATGATCCCAGCGAATACATGATGAGGGAGGCCGAAGAAGAAATTGAAAACGTCAAGGAAGACGAGATTGTGGAGGTCGGCAGTAAACGCATTGATGATCCGGTACGAATGTACCTGACTCAGATGGGCGAAATACCGCTGTTGACCCGGGAAGAAGAAATCCGCCTGGCCAAGAAAATTGAACTCACACGGATGACCTTCCGCAAGAAGGTGCTGGAGAGCGACAGTTGCGTACAAAGTGCCATAGAAATTCTGGCCCTGGTGCAATCGGGAGAATTGCCCTTTGATCGGACCATGCGCATTTCGACTGCGGAGGTTGATGCCAAGGCCACCATCAGCAAGAGAATTCCGGAAAATCTCAACACCATTCGCAAGATACTGGAACGCAACCGCAACGACTGGGAAAAAATCACCGATCCTGCCACCAGCGCCGGGCACCGGATGGAAGCGGAAGTGCGGATGAAAAGCAGCCGCCGCAAGATTGTGACACTGCTGGAGGAGTTATCCCTGCGCACCAGCAAAATTATACCACTGATGCGAAAACTCCAGTCGATCAGTGCGAAGCTCTCCCGCCTCAAAAGTCGCCTGAATGACAAATCGTTGAAACTGTCCGAAGATGATCGCCTGGCAATGACTGACGAGTATCAGGGCCTGATGGATCTGGTGCTGGAAGACGCCGATGCATTGCAGCGGCGTTGCCAGTCCATTCAACTGGTGTTCAATGAATATGAGGATGCCAAGCGGAAGCTTTCCGGCGGAAATCTGCGGCTGGTGGTGTCGATTGCCAAAAAATACCGCAACCGCGGTCTTTCCTTTCTGGACATCATTCAGGAGGGAAATACCGGGTTGATGCGTGCGGTGGATAAATACGAATATCGCCGGGGTTATAAGTTCAGCACTTATGCCACCTGGTGGATTCGCCAGGCGATTACCCGGGCCATAGCCGATCACGCTCGAACGATACGTATACCTGTGCACATGATTGAAACCATGTCCAAGTTGCGTAACATCAGCAAGAAGCTTCTGCAGGATCTTGGGCGGGAGCCTACCATTGAAGAAATTTCCAAGGAAGCCAAAATGCCCGTGACTGAATGTCGGCGGGTTCTGAAAATAGCACGGCATCCGATTTCTCTGGACCGGCCCGTGGGAGAATCCGAGGATTCCTACTTTGGCGATTTTATTGAAGATGAGGCGGCAGAAAACCCGGTGCAGACCGCCACCCAGGAAATGCTGCGTGATCGGATTGACCAGGTGCTTAAAACCTTGACTTACCGGGAACGGGAAATCATCAAGCTTCGCTATGGCATTGGCGACGGCTACACCTATACCCTGGAAGAAGTTGGGCGCATTTTCAAGGTGACCAGGGAACGAGTCCGACAAGTGGAAGCCAAGGCCATTCGTAAGCTTCAGCACCCGGTGCGATCCCGCAAGCTGGAAGGCTTCCTGGATGGGTCTATTTTGGCCACGCTGGGGCTGATTGCCCCGCCCTTGCCGGCACCTGGCGCGAACGATTCCGATGACAATGATGACGATTTGGAACTGGGTTCTGACTAAACGCATACCGGGCCGGTGTGCCCCGCTCGATTTGCACGCGCCCACGGGGAAAAACGGAATTAAAGCCGTTTGATGCATACGTATTGTTTTGTGGTCCGTTACCTGAAAGAATTGTAAAGATCCAGATCGGCAACGAAATATGCGCGATGATGTGAAACCTCGGCCCGGACACCTGCCGTTTTGTCAACCTTACGCACGATAAATGGCTCGATGCATGGTGTTGCAGGGGGCGTCATCAACATTTAGCTCGACTTTTGCCATTTTTCAGAGGCGTGAATGGTTGAATTCTCCGGAATTCGCGATTGCGGGGCGACTTTTTGCACAACCCGTGTTTTATACGGGTGTGCAAAAACTCCACGCGATCTTAAA
>JAJZNX010000188.1 GCA_021852275.1 Planctomycetota bacterium
CATGGGCATTGTAGTGCAAAAATTCGGTGGATCTTCCGTAAGCACTGCGGAAAAGATTCACAAGGCCGCGGAAAAAATTATTGCCGCGAAAAAGGCGGGGCAACAGGTGGTGGTGGTGGTATCGGCTATGGGAGATTCCACGGATCATCTTATTGCGCTGGCCAAGCAGGTGTGCGCCAATCCACCCAAGCGGGAGATGGACCAGTTGCTGGCCACGGGCGAGCAGGTGGCCATTGCCCTGATAGCGATGGCGATTCATTCCCACGGGTACGAGGCAATCAGTTTTACGGGGGGACAAATCGGGCTGATTACCGATGCGGTCTATTCCAAGGCACGCATTCAAAAAATTGACCACAGCCGCATTACTCATGAACTCGACCAGGGACGGATTGTGATTGTGGCGGGTTTTCAGGGGGTAACATCGGACGGGCATGTAACTACGCTGGGCCGAGGGGGCAGCAATGCGACGCTGGTGGCGCTGGGGGCGGTGCTGCATGCGCAGGTCTGCGAGAACTACACGGATGTGGATGGTGTTTTTACCGCGGACCCGCGGATAGTACCCAATGCCCGGAAAATTGCCCGGATCAGTTATGATGAAATGCTCGAATTATCGAGCGTGGGTGCGGGGGTGTTGCAGACGCGGGCGGTGGAATTTGCCAAAAAATACAATGTGCCGATTCATGTACGCAACAGCGCCCATGACGGCGAAGGAACGTGGATTGTGGCGGAGACTCCGGCTATGGAACATATTTTGGTTTCCGGTTGTGCACTTAAGACAGATTTAACACGTGTTACCCTGAAAAATATCCCGGATCGTCCGGGTATTGTGGCGCGAATTTTTACGGCCATCGGGGAAGCGAACATTGTGGTGGATGACATCATTCAAAACGTCATGGATGATGGAACGGCCAACATCAGTTTCACGGTGGAGCACGGCGACATGGCAGATTTGAAACTGGTGGTAGAGAAATTGCTGGGGGAACTGGGCGGGGCGGCGAATTACAACCGGGACCTGGCCAAGGTATCGGTGGTGGGTGTGGGAATGAAGCAGGGCACCGGCGTGGCCGGCACAATGTTCCGGGCGCTGGCCCAGCAGCAGGTGAATATTCAGAACATTTCCACCAGCGAAATACGTATCAGTTGTCTGGTGGCCCGGCAGGATGCACAAAAGGCATTGCAGGCGGTGCATGCGGCCTTCGGTCTGGATAAAGCAAATTAGGCCCACCGTTCGCTGGAGGCTTAACCGACCAGTTCGTTGGCCACCACCAGGCGGCGTTTGCCGGCCTGAAGGTCGTTTTGCATCCGCTGCTGCGAAGCGGCGGCGTATGGCGAATTCAGCCGGGTTTGCAAATTGACCATTTCCTGCCGAATCCGCACGGCGATTTCATCGGCGGAAAGGGCCGCGAGTTCAGCATGGCCAATGGGTGAGCCGTAAAGGATGCGAATGGGTCTGCAGGATGGGAATTTCTGATTGCGAGGCCAGGCTTCGAAGGCGCCGTCAATGACAATGGGAATAACCGGGGCCTTGGAGCGATGCACGATGATGGCAACACCGGCGGCAATCGGTCCGATGGTGCCATCGGAGGTGCGCGTGGCTTCAGGGAAAATATTCACCAGGTAGCCCCTGTTGAGGCGGGCAATGGCTTCGCGAACTGCGGTAGAATCAGCACGCCCCCGGCGAATGGGAAACGTATTGGTGGATTCCATCATCCATTGGGTGATTCCGCCCTGAAACAGGGTATCACGGGCCATGTAGTGAATCTGACGTTTAATCGCAATGCCGATCAACCAGGGATCGAGAAAACTCTGGTGGTTGGTTACCAGCAAAGCGCCGCCGGTAGAAGGAATGTTCCACCGGTTAAAGGTTCGGATATGAAACATGAGCACGGCGATGAATTGAAAAAACACCCGACCGATCTTCCATAAAAAGCCTTGTAGCCACCAACTGCCTTCGCCACGATACGTATAACCACGCGGAGCATGGGCCGATGCGGCGGCCGGTGCCGGGACGGATTCATGGCTGGCGGTATTCCCGGCCGGAGGCGCTGGCGGCTCGGGGGTGGCGGAAACGGGGGCATTCATGTGCTGGCCTCCCGGAGGCGGCGTGCCTCAATTTGTGCGGCCATGGCATCCACAACCTGCTCAAGGGTCAGCAAAGTGGTGTCGATGATGATGGCATCGGGTGCCTGAATTAGCGCACCGACCGGACGGGTGCGGTCCTGCTGGTCACGCTGAAGAATATCAAGGAGTATCTGGTTTTCATCCGCGGATATATTCCGGCGGGTTAATTCCAGAAAACGCCGATGGGCCCGGCTGCGCGGATCGGCATCCAGATAAAATTTAAAATCAGCCCCGGGAAAGGCCACCGTTCCCTGATCCCTCCCTTCGGTAACCAGCGATTGGGATTCGGCAGCAATAAGGCGTTGCCGCTGAACCATCGATGCACGTACCGCAGGGTTGTCCGCGGCGCAGCGGGTGATTTGGGTAATCTGAGGTGTGCGGATGGCCTGGGAAACATCCTGACCTGCCAGCAAAATTCCGGCCGGGTAGGTGGAAAAGTCAAAGTCCAGTTGAATTTCGGCAACTCTGCGGCTCATGGCCGCAGGATCATGGATTATTCCCTGTTGCAACGCATCCAGGGCGACGACACGATACATGGCACCGGTGTCCAAATGGCGGATATTGAGCCGATGGGCCAGCAGCAGGGCTGCGGCGGATTTGCCCGAACCGGCGGGGCCATCAATGGTAATAATCACGTTGTGTCACCATCCTGCGGAAAAAGCTCCCGGTTAGCCGGGAAGCAGCCACCTGCCACGGCAGTCACGCTGTGACGGGGCGAATAAGTTATTCATTGTACCCGTTGTCAGTGCTTTTGCATGGCGCACAGATCATATGCGATGTTTGGCAACCGCCGCCCGACAGCGGTTCTCGGCGTCTGGAACTGAAATTATGGCTTCTTGTGAGCATTAACCACACCGGCTGTGAGCAAGGCGCGATAGATGACTTTGGCCATAAGTTTCTGTCCCATCACATTGGGATGAATACGGTCGCCGTTGAAGAATTTCCATCGACCCGCAATGGCATGAAAAATGTTGATGCTGGTGAGGTGCATGGCATGCACAATGTGCAAAATTCGCGGAACCACTCCATGAGCGGGCAAGGCGGGGTGTGGCCCATGCACCACGCCGTTTTCCAGGGATGGCGGCAGGCATATAAAAATCCGCGGGTGGGTCGACAGATTTTGAAAATGCCGCACCAACGCAGAATAATCTTGTGTAAAATGTTGCCGAACATTGACGCGGTTAATCGGATTGGAATCGTTAGTACCCAGCATGATAATGACAACATTGGGTTTGAATCGGGTGGCTTGCTTAAACTGCGGTACCTGCCAATAGGAAACCATCCAGCCGGGATGGTTGGGCGGAAGCTGCCTAAGCGCGGTGGCCCCTCCATGGCCGCAATTCAGTACATCATAGCCTTTGCCCAGATGCTTTTGCAGGAGTGCCGCGTAGGCTTGTGTGAGACGGTTGGATACGCCGTAACCCCAGGTGATGCTGTCACCAACGCAAGCGATGCGCACCGGTGCTTCAGCCCAGGCCCTTGCGCCAGTAAGCGCCACCAGGATAAACACCGCCAGCACCACCAAAGGATGAATTCGTTTTAACATAATCCTAATGGCTCCGAAAGAGACCCCGACTTACGCATCCATTGCCGAGCACTTGAGCCCAGCTTAAAAACGACACCTTCGCCTGTCAAACAGGACTCTCACTCCGGAACAGCCAGGTAATACTTTCGATAGACCTATGTGAAATAGCAAGCCAAAGGCAGCCATTGCAAGCTGTTGGCGGTTTCACAAAATGAAAAAACAACCAGAGAAGTTGGGGCCGTCAGCAGGCCTTGCGCCGGGCACTGGCCTTGACGGGCTGGCAGCATAGCTCTTCACCACAGGCAACTGGAGCAATCAGGCGGTTGTCCGCAGCACCATCGCGCACGGGCAGTCCGTAGCCATCGGTAAGGGCTTTGCGGTGTTCGAGGATGGCCTGCATCTGGGCGGGGGTGCCGATGGCCGGGGGATTATTTTTGGTGGCATCGCGTAGCATGGCCCAGGCTACTTCGGAAGCAATGGCGGAATCACGGGCGATGGGGAAGCCGAGATTTTTTCCGGCCATGATAGATCGAGCAAAGACATCGAGCATGACATCAAGTTTTTTATCGCCAAAGGGTGCAGTTTTCGAAATCGTTTCCGTTACGCCGTGGAGTTCGATGGTGGCGGTCCGGAAGTTATGGGTCATCCGTGCCACGCCCTTGGTACCAATGGCTTCGGCATAGCAGTTGTGGGTTTTGACCTGGGCCAGGTGACCATAGACAAAGCCCTGAGTAATGTCAAAAACGACGCCATTTTTGAACACACCGTGGGCGGTAACCCACCAAGGTTCTTTATAGTTCCAAAGGCGTGCACCCTGGGCGTGCCAGGAAGCGTATTCGCTTTGCGCGTACCAGCGTGCAACATCCACATAGTGCATGCCGCAATCGTGGAAGGGAGGGCCTTCGGGATCGTGGCCTTCCGTGGGCATGTGGCCGGGGGTCATGTGGCAGACGCGCACAATGGCCAGATCACCGATCTGGCCGGCACGTATGAAATTAACTATTTCCTGATGATACCAGGCATTGCGGTTGAAGATATTGACTGCTACCAGACGGTCTGAGGCTTCAATGGCCTTGACAAGTTTCCATTCGGTGGCCGAACTGGCGGCCAGCGGTTTTTCCGCAATGATGTGCAATTTGTTTTTAAGGGCTTTGCGTATGAGTTGGGGGCGTTGATCGGCCAAGGTGAACAGGCCTACGACATCGAGAGAGGAATCGTTAAGTACGACGTCCGGGTCGGCGGTAACCAATGCGCCAGGCACGGTGCGTTTGGCGGTCTGGCGGCTGGGTTCCCAGCCGTCGCAGATAGAAACCACTTCCCATACCTTGCTGCGCAGCAGTTCGGCAACAAACCCCCGCCCCATGCGGCCAAAGCCAATCACACCAATGCGTAATCGCGGACTCATCGAACAAATCCTTCCTTGTTTTATGGCATCCCAGGTGCACGGCAACCGCGGATGCAGTTCATATATGATAGCAATTCAGGCCGGAATGTCCAAATTTTCCGGTGGGTGTGGCTGTGGGCGCTTGTAAATGGGCGTTGGTCGGCTATAACCAAAGTGCGGGTGGTTGGTGGGTGTTAAGGAGTGCGGGTATGCCCGAGAATCAGGCCGTTAAATTCGGAATTTGCAGCGATTTATCCAAGGCGTACATCATCAAGGCCATGGGTTGGGATTATATTGAAGTCAACGCTCAGCAATTGTTGCAGGGATTGGTGCCTGAGGACACGTTTATGGGACTGGGGGTTTTGAAGGCGGCAGCGTTGCCGGTCGAAGCCGCCAATTGCCTGATCCCCGGTGACTTGAAACTGGTGGGGCCTGTGGTTGACTGGGCTAAACTGGAACAATACATACAGCGGATTTGTGCACGAGCGGGTGAAGCTGGGATTGAGGTTCTGGTGCTGGGCAGTGGAGCAGCGCGGCGTGTGCCCGACGGTTTTTCGCAGTCTCAGGCGCGCAGTCAGATTATTCGCTTTTGCCAAATGGCCGCGTTGGCCGCGGCTCGCCATCACGTGGTGGTGGTGCTGGAGCCGCTGTGCCGGCGGGAATGCAATATTGTCAACACCGTTGCCGAGGCCATGAGCTACGTTCAAAGTGTGAACTTTCCTCATTTTCAGTGTCTTCTTGATACGTATCATTTCTGGATGGAGGATGAACCAGCGGACCATGTTCGCGCCGCGGCCGGGCGGATTAAGCATGTGCATGTGGCGGACCTTCAGGGGCGGGTGGCACCGGGCCGCAGCGGTCAGGCGGATTACCGGCCGCTGTTTGGCATCTTGAAGCAGGCAGGCTACCACGGGCGGATCAGTGTGGAGGCTTCGTTTGACGACGTGGCCGATACTGGAGCAGCGGTTCTGGCGTTTCTAAAACAGCAGTGGCGGGAGGCATAAGATCGGTGATGAATGATTCGCGCACAGCAATTTTTGATTTGGACCTGCCGGGGCTGGAAAAAAAGTTGCAGGCGATGGACATGCCGCGGTTCCGGGCCAAACAGATTTTCCAATGGCTGTTTGAAAAAAGAGCATCCACCTTTGACGCCATGAGTAACATTTCCATTGCCGATCGAGCCAGGTTGGCGGCACGTTTCACCATTTTTACGGGAGAGATGGTGCGTCGCCAGCAGGCGACGGATGGCACGGAAAAAGTTTTGCTGCGCTGGCCCGGCGGTGGCCTTACCGAAACCGTGATGATTCCCTGCGATGATGACTACACGGATGAGTCCGGACGAGCTTTGGTAGCCCATCGGCGTACAGCCTGCCTTTCCACGCAGGTGGGCTGTCCGGTGGGATGCGCATTTTGTGCCAGCGGGCTGCTGGGGTTTAAAGCCAACCTCACGGTGGGACAGGTCATTGAGCAGGCCGTGCGGCTGACGCATCAATTGGAACCGCAACGGCGGCTGACCAACATTGTGTTTATGGGCATGGGTGAACCGCTGGCGAATTTTGAGGTTACGGTTGCCGCAGTCAAAATGCTGATGGCACCGGCGGCATTTGGAATCAGCGGGCGAAAGATTACGGTAAGCACGGTGGGGTTGCCGCCGCAGATAAAGCGGCTGGCAGAAGTGGGGGTTCCGGTAACGCTGGCGATCAGTCTGCATGCACCGAATGATGAACTGCGCAGACAAATTATTCCCTGGGCCAAAGCCATTGCGATAGAAGAGATTATTGCCGCCGGGCAGTATTACTTTCAGACCACCGGGCGCGAGTTGACCCTGGAATATATCATGCTCGACGGTCTGAACACGCTTGGCGAACATGCGGATCAATTGGCTGGTATTGCCAAACGTCTGCGGGCCAATGTCAATTTGATCTACTACAACGAGGTGCCGGATCTGCCCTTTCGGCGTCCATCGGGCAATACCATGCTGGCTTTCCAGACACAACTGCGCAGCCGGGGCGTCAATGTCCACGTGCGGCAAAGTCGCGGCCGGGACATCGCCGCAGCCTGCGGCCAGTTGGCCCGACAGGACACGGCGCAGGCGGCTGCAATACCGGCACCATCTCCAACGCTGTGAGCATCTCTCCCATACCTGCATAGTGGCTGATGCTTCAAGGGTAGCTGGGATGTGGGCACCGGTTATACCTTCATCGTGGCTGCGGCGACCCGACGGCTCCAGGGCCACGGTGGTTGGCTGCCAAGTCGCGTACCAGTGACGGGCAGCGTCTGGCTATGGGCATAGCCGGCAAGAATATTTTCCGGCGGTACTTCCACGCCGGTGACATTGCTGGGGAACAAAAACAGACCGCGACCACCGTCAGTCCAATGATGGCACCAGTCAATTCCCTCCCGCACATCGTGCGGCGTACCGAAGGGAAGTTCACAGGTTACGCTCAAGCCCGAGAAAAACAAAAGTTTTTCACCCACGGTTGGTCGCTTATCACGAAGCTGGTACGGGTCAATACCTAATTCAAACTGAAAGCCCTGCAAACCGCTGAAACCACAGGCCAGCATGTCATCGATTAAAAGCCGCACATCGCCGTCGCAATGGCAGATGATGCGCACCTGCTGCTCCACCAGTGGCGCCAGAATCATTTTGACGGTGGGAAAATAGTGCTGCCGCAGAAAATCCGGCGAAACCATCGGCCCCTGGTTGTTGCACAGGTCCTCACCACAGAACAGCAGTGGCACCAGATCCAGTTCCGAATAAAGCCTGGCCAGTATTTTTGCCTTTTCGCGGGAATGCAGGCTGCGGACCCACCAGATTTTGCCCACCGCTTCCGGATACAGCGCACAGGCGGAAAGAAACGCTACGTATCCGAACTGATGGTAAAGTGGAAAATGGCCCCCGAGATCCCAGAAATTGGCGATGGGTTCCATTCCCAGCCAATCACGCCGGGCATCGAAAAAATATTGACGAAGCTGCGCTTCCACTGCAGCGGCATCAAAGGAAGCCAGAATTTCCCGCTCGGTATCGGGAAGCGTTGCGGCATAGGTGAGAATCGCCTCGGGTTCGATGCCGGCGAAGCGGTGTTCTTCCACAGAGCCGGAGCGGATCTGGTCCGCGTGCTGATGGTAGATTAAGCCCACCATGCCGTCCACCCCCATGGCTTTGTGGGCGCGGATAGCGCTGTGATAAGGATCGGCCAGGTAGGCTTCCAGCGAAATGCCCGCCAGGCTGGCAAGTACGCCGGCTCCACCGATCCAGCCGCCGATGGAGGGTAAATGATCTACATCCTGGCCCAGGGCCTGTTGCGTGAGGCGACGTTTTGAATCCATGGGATCGCCCATCTCAGGTTTTACACCTTCACCGGAGTGGCCGGTTCCGTATTGGCCTTGCAAAGTCGCAGGTAAACGGCTTTGGGCGGTTTTTCGTAGCCCTTCCAGGCATACGGGTCGATTCCCGCCACTGGCTGCACTTCGCGACGGTCGGCGTTGGCAGGGGTTTCGCCCTGACGAACCTGCCATGGCAGCAACGACCAGGCATTCATGTAATGGTTGACCAATGCCCGGCGATAAATGTTGCTGCGGTTTTTCTTGGACCGATGCAGCAGATACCCGTTAAAAAACACCACCCCGCCGGCTTTGACTTCCACGGGAATTTCGGCGGCATCATCAAATCCGTAGCTTTCGGGGCTATTGTCGAACTCATCCGGGTTACCGTGAGGTCTTTGCGGATACAACATTCCGGAGCGGTGCGAACCCGGCAGAACCCACAGACATCCGTTGGCAACAGTTGCATCATCGATGGCGGTCCATGCGCCGATCAGCGATCGATCACGCGTAGGAATGTATATCTCATCCTGATGCCAGGCCTGCCCCTGAAATCCAGGCGGTTTCACAAATAGCATGGATTGCATGCACTTCACACTTCCATCCCAGTGGGCCAGGTGGGCGGCGGTAATCTGGCTCAATATGCCGCATATCTGGGCATCGCGCACGTGCGCTTCGATAACCGGACTGATGAAGTGCGGCTGATGAATGCATAATACTTGATGCAGGACTTCCGTCGGATCGGAATGTGGCGGCAGCGATTGCAGCCCCTCACACGGATATTTTCCACAGGCTATATCCGCAGCTTCGGTTTTAAGTTTTTCCACCTGCCGGGAACCGACAAGGTCCGGGATTACCAGAAAGCCGTCATCCACAAAAGATTTAATCTGGGCCGCGGTGAGCGGCTGAGGCACATTGATGGGTAAACTGGACTTGAGTTGGGTAAACATGGTTGCAATCCTTTAGTAAAAATCAGGATCCTCGTCTACTAAAGTGGCTTAACACAAACCACCGGCGCACGATTAACTTATAACCGGATGGGGCTGGGATTGAAATATCCAGCAGTTGCATTAGGATGTCTGAAAGTAGCGCGTATGGTGAAATTCCGTCGGTGGTATTGGCGCGAGAAATTGGTCTGTTGATGTTAATTTAATTGGCTCACAAAAGCGGACAAAAATAGATGGCAAGCAACAGAGTCAACGTTCTGGAAATATCCGGTCTGCATGGAGGCAGGGCCGAATATCCCGCCGGAGCCAGCCTGGGGCCGCGCCGCATGACCGATTATGAACTTGTCTGGATTATGCGCGGAAATGTTAGGTATCAGCATAACCACACTGTTCTTGATGCCCCGCCGGGCAGCATTATTCTTTCCCGCCCGGGTGTGCAGGAGCATTATGTCTGGGATCCGCAAGGCATTACCCACCATGCTTATTTCCATTTTGAATTGAAGAGTATTCCGGTTGCATTTGGCCCGCCCGCCGGTTGGCCGGTGATGCAGGCCATGCCTGATGGCGATATCATCCGCCCTCTTTTTGAAACGCTGGTGGTGGCCCTGGAATCTTCGCAAAGTCCATCGATTACCTGGATCAAATTGGCGGAAACAATTGTGGCCGCCTTTATCGCCGGCCCTGTACAGCGTCAGACAGAGGCCATGGTTCAACTGCCGCCACCGGTCCGATTGGCCCTGGAATGGGCAAAGCAGGCCTTGACGGTGGATGGTCGTCGCCGCATCCATCTGCAGGATATGGCGCAGGCTGCTTTGGTGGACCCCAAACATCTGTGCCGGCTGTTTCGCCAGGCCGGCTGCAACGGGCCGATGCACAGTGTGTTGGAATTGCGGCTCCATCGGGCCAAAAGTTTGCTGGAACGCACGGATTTCAAGGTGGCACGCATTGCCGATCTCTGTGGCTTTGCCAACGCTTACCACTTTTCCCGCAGGTTCTCGGGCCACTTTGGCGTGTCCCCGCGTGCCGTGCGAAACCGTGTTGCCAGTCGCGGCTGATTCGGCCATGGTAAACGTTCACAGGCTGAATCGGCCAGTGGACCGGCGTTGTAACCTCAATGGCTATGAGGGCCGCAAAATAAACCGTGGGGATATGTGGATTGGTGTGTGTGGTATTGACGGAAAATGGCGTGGGAACGGTTGCCGGAAAGTTAAGGTAAAAGTTTTGGCTTTCCGAAGAACGGTGGACACAGGCCAAAGCTGGCATAATGTCGGCGAAAGGAGATGAATACTGTGGCACGAAGACAGTATTCCCGTGAGTTCGAAATTTCGGCGGTCAAGCTTTTCGATGCGCCGGACTACGGCGTGGTCAAGGTCAGTTGGAGTCTGGGCATCGATCCGCCCAGCTTTCGCACAATGGCCGGCTACCCCAAATCAGAGGTCAAATCGTTCAAATCCTGCGAGATCATGTCGTGACGCTTGAGCACTCGCCGTTGGTCCGGGCTTAGAGCCGGTGCGATGCCGACATATTCATGCTTCCACCCGGCATATTTCGGAAAGGTGGTCAAAAACCGATCAACGTGGCTTTTGAACGCGTTTATATCCGCTACCAGCCGTTCCGGGGATCGCTTGCACGAACCGAAGCGAATGATTTTATTGTCGTGGTTTACCGCCACCAGGTCGATCTCGGTATCGCCGCGATCCCAGTAGCCGTTCATTTGCATCGTCAACGGAAAATCTCCGACCTGTTTGCGGCTCCGCTCCTCATATAATCGCCCAGCCAGTTTTTCCAAAGCCAAGCCCTCAATTTCCCGCAGGCGTTCATCGGCTTCCTGGACCAGTTGTTCCACCGGGCGAAAGGCAATAGCGGAAACTGGATTAGCCAGCGCCGCCAGCCAGGACTGAAGGAAATTATCTGTGACGTAGTACCGGCTGCGTTTGGCCTCCGGTTTGGCAAACACGGGCAGTTTTTTTTCAATGAGACGGAACCGCTCGATCAGCACTTTCAAATAGCCGCCGATTTGAGTTTCCGGGTTGCCACTGGCTTCGCGAATCGCCTGTACCAGTTCGTTGTGCATTCGGCCTGGATTGCGTGCGACAAACTTCAATACCACATCATAACGCCCCCGCAATTCTCTAAGAAACCAATTTTCCGCCTCCGTGCGAAGCGGAGAGGAACTCTCGAAGAAAATGCGGCGCAGGAGAATCGCGCGGTCCGCTCCCAGAACACCCTGTTCATAACAATCTCGGTAAAACTTCGGGACGCCCTCAAAAAGATTCCAGAGGAATAACAGCCGTTCCGGCGATGGATCCGCATGGTCCCGTAAAATGTCCAGCAGAGATTTGATGTCCAGATGGGTCAGGTCCAGCGTGTCGGTGACGCGGTTATAAAGCGGTGCTGTGCGATCTTCGAGCAAGGCCGTCATCTCGATGTAAATGGACCCCAGAACAATCAGACCACCCTGTACATGGTTGGACTTGGTGGCCAGACGGTCTACCGTGGCCTGCAACAGGGAACAGAACTCCTCGCAGCCCCGGCGATTGAAGTATTGAAATTCATCGAGGATCGCCACGTATCCCCCCTCCATCATCGTTTCCAGCAGTTTGACCAGTTGAGGCAGGCTTCGCGGACGCGGATAACGCTCGGCTGGCACATGAAAGGTGTCCAACGCGTCGTTGGCGGCCGAGACGACGCCAACCGGTTCTGAATCCGGGACCTGGAGATATAAGACTGGGTTACGAGCCCCAATGGCTTGCATGGCCTGTTGGATGAGGGCTGTTTTCCCAATTCGCCGCCGTCCCGCCACCTTGGCAAAGAACCATCGCCTACGGTTCAGGATACGTTCCAGCGCCGTTAACTGTTCTTGTCGTCCGTAGAATTTCCATGGATTCATGCGTCTGCATCCAAAATATTAAGGTAAAGCTCCTTTACCTTATTAAGATAAAGCGACTTTATCTTAAATTATAGAGGCTGTCAAATTTACGGCGCATATTGGCTGTAACCAAAGACGCAAGTCGCTATGGACCGTTTTTTGGCTTTGGAGAAGTGGAGGCGTAAGGGACCGCGCAAAAATAAATTCGTGTTTTACGTCGCAGAAATTTTGGCCGCTGGCGAGGCGTGAGCGAGGCGCATACCCCGGCAGTGGGTCTGAAACGAGCGAACAACGAAGCTGGAGGCCAAAAGGGCCAGCCGGAAAGTGCGAAGTTATTTTTGCCCGGTTCCTAAGGCCAAAAACTTGGCGGTATGTGGCACCAGCGATCATGGCCAAGGCTGGGTATTATTAAAATATCTGGAATGTGGCATACCGACGGTTGGACGGTTGGCATCATGGAGCACCGCGTAATTGACCTCAACACACGCTTCGGCGTAAGGTGATGAGTTGTTGGGTGAGACGGCGACTTTCAATAGAGGCTGGGTCTCCGGTAGCCGTTAGACCGAGAAAATGGGCTTACTGAGGTTTTAACCATGTGTCCAGTGATAAAAAGTTGGAAAATCTTAATTTTGCTGGGTGCGATGGCCGTGTTGAGCGGCTGCACCCATTTGGCGGGCATTGTGGTAAGCGAAGAGACTGGCCGGCCGGTGGCCCATGCGGAATTTTCCATAGGCCAACCCGGAGAAGTTGCGGCCACCAGCCGACATTACAGCCGTGCGAATGGAAAATTCGATTTTTACATTGACAGCTTGGATCAAGACAATCTATGGGTGTGGTCTGGCCGAGGGGACCCAGCGGTAGATGCCATACACATAAATCCAAGCGACATTTCAACACAAATGCGTATATTATTGCCTGATAATAGCGGGCATTTTCGGTGAATCTGGGCTGGCGAAAAACACTTCAGCGAATGGTTGGTCTTGACCGATGATGGCAGAGTGAGAGCAATTTTGTGAGGGATTGGGCGAACGTCCGATAATAAAATCCTGCAAATTTTCTCAAGTTTAGACTACACATTTGGTGTAGCCGGTGTATACAATCTATAAGGTCTGATTCCTCGTGAACAGATCGAAGTAGTGCTGATCCGCATCTGCGGTTGCTGCCGGGCCGGTTAAAAACGGATGGTCGGGCGGCGGGATGCGGTTTGCCGGCAAAAGTGGGTTTTGCCAAACGGTTTTGGGATCTGGACATTTCGATCTACGGAAGGACTTCCTCGGATCGAATAAAGCGGGTCTCCCGGTTTTGCCTTCGCATGCAGGTTGGCATTGGAACCGGCTGACGGGATGGCGGGAGCTTTTACTCCGACAGGCGTGCTGATTCCAGTTTGTCGGCGATACTGCTCGCGAATGAAAAGTAATTCCGCGAGAACGGTCAGTGGGTAAATTTCAGGAGCGTACCATGTTGGCGTATTCAAGCATCAACAAAGCAATTACAGGTTCACGCAGATCATCCCGTTTGACCTTATTGGCGGTGGCGGTTTTTTCCGTGCCACCGGCGCTGGCTGCAACTCCCGCAACTCAGGCCGCCGCCGATGCATCCATCTTAAATCAGATTGGTGTTACGCAATTGGAGGCCACCCATCCCAATTTGACCGGCGCAGGCATAGTGGTGGCGCAGGTGGAGGCGGGTGGTAATAATTTTGAAGCAAATCCGGCCACAGTTGACCAGCCAGGCGATGGATTTTTAACTTATATCGGATCCAATGGTGTCGCCAGCGCCACGTATAGCAGCGCTGATGGATCCGGCCATGCCGGTATGGTGGGCAATTTCTTTTACGGCGGTGGTGGCTACGGTGTGGCACCGGGTGTAGAGCACGTATATAATTATAATTCCAGTTATTTTCTTACGGATATTGTGGGTGGCAACAACAATAACATGCCGGTGCTGCCGGCAACTTCCATCGCAGACCCGGTGGCGAACCCAACGCAGGCCATGGCCAATGGCGATGCACCGCCGATTCCGGCCAGGGTGGTAAACCAGAGCTTTATCATTACACCCTCGGCCGACGCACCCCTGATGCCGGTTCCCGAAAGCTATTACAATATTCAATACGACAATTACACCGACCTCTATGGCACCATTTTTGTCTCCGGTGTGGGAGACGGTACATACACCCAGACATTTCCGAACAGCCAGATTAATCCTCCGGCCACGGCGTACAATTCCATTGCGGTGGGGGCATACGGCGGCCAGACCGGCGTGGGACCTACCACCGATGGCCGTTCCAAGCCGGATATTGTGGCTCCAGGCAGTGCCACCAGTTTTTCGACGCCACTGGTATCCGGAGCAGCGGCCCTGCTGGTGCAGGCTGGCAACGTCGGCACAGGCTACAGTGCCGCTGACGGTCTTACGCCGTCTATGTACGCTACTGCCGCCACAGATGAGCGTACCATCAAGGCGCTCTTGCTCAACGGCGCAGTCAAACCGGCGGGTTGGTCACAGACGTACACCAATACATTTGGTGGAACGCAAACCGGACCGCTGGATCCGCGTTACGGGGCTGGCGTGCTGAATGTTTATAATTCGTATCTGCAGTTGGCGGCGGGACGCGAAGCACCCACCAGCACGGGGGCCAATGTCGGCAGCACGGCGGAAAAATCGGCAACCGGATGGGACTTTAATACCATTTCCACGGCCAGCCAGGCCAATACCTACAAATTTAACCTTGCTTCTGTGCCTCCCGGTTCCTCTTATACGCTTACCGCCACCTTAGTGTGGAATGTGGGTTTGACCCCTTATAACGGTACCCAATCACTGAACAACCTGGAGTTGCAGTTGTATGGCTCCAATGGAGAGTTAATTAGCTCCAGCGCGAGCCTGGTGGATAACGTACAGGAACTTTATCTGCAGAATCTTTCCGCGGGCCAATACAATCTGGTGGTTACGGGCATACCGAACGGCGTGTTTGGGGCCGCCACACCATACGCTTTAGCATTTAATTTCCAGGATCCCACGGGGTCGAGCGTGCCGGAACCTTCCGTGCTGGCTTTGCTGGCTGCGGGTTTGGCACTGCCACTGCTCAAGCGACTACGTAGAAAGAGCGAGCTGCAGTCTTAGAGGTTCACTTCTGTCGGTTAAAATCTAAAATAAAGCACCGCCATGGCTGTGGTGATCAGCGCCAGTGGAAAACCGACCTTGAGGTATTCGGTAAAGGAAAGCCGGATGGAATGGCGGGCACTTTGCTCGGCTACAATTAAATTGGCGATGGAACCAAGCAGCGTTAAATTGCCGGCAAAAGTGCTAACCACGGCCAGCAAATACCAGAGGCTGGTTGCATGCAGGGGAATGGCGGGTTTGAGCAGCAGCACCGCAGGAACATTGCTGGTAATGTTGGAAAGCACCAGTGTTACCGCGGCCAGCGGTCCGCGCGATTGCAAATTGACGCCTTGGGCTTTCAGGGCGCGCATGGCCGGCTGAAGCAATTGGTGGGCTTGGGCATTGCCAATGACAATAAATAACCCGACAAAAAGCAAAATTAAATTCCAATCCACCATGGTAAACAGATCACGTGGGCTGGTTTTCCGCGACACCAGCACCAGGCCGGCTGCCGCCAGAGCGGCAATGGGCCTGGAAATGAAAAAATAATTGCCGAAAATCATCGCCACCAGCAGCAGCGCCATAATCAACAGGCATTTGGTTACCATGGGCCATTGCACAGTGGGGGCCGGTGTCGGCAGGTCTGGCGCTTCGGGCGGGTCATCCATGGCCAGGGCGGTATTATTCGTTGGCGATGGCGATATTGTGGTGGGATGAAATATTCGTCGGCGATAGACCAGTGCTACCCCGAACACGTTTAAGATCAGACTGGCGAGGATTAATGGCAAAACCGCCAGGGTATAGCCGGCAAATGATAACTGACCGGATTCACCGATCAACATATTTTGTGGATTGCCGATGATGGTTGCCGCCGACCCGATGTTGGCCCCGGTGGCCAGGGCCATCAGGTACGGAACCGGATCCCGCCCCGCCCGTTTGAACGCTGCCACAATGACCGGTGCAAAAATAAGGCAAATCACATCGTTGGCAAACAGGGCGGAGAGGCAGGCTGCGGTTCCGACGACGGCGAGCAGTAAAGTCCACGGTCGATCGGCGGCGGAAATAATTTTGTTGACTACAAAATGGTAAAAGCCCGCCAGGCGCAACTGCGCGGAAATGACCATCAGGCTGATCAGCAGAGCCAGCGTGCCAAAATCAATCTGTCCCATGGCCACGGAAAAGTTCATCCGATGAAACAGCAGGACCGCGATGGCTCCGAGCATGGCGATGCTGCTGCGGTCCAGTCGGGTGCCGGGAATTGTGCCCAGCGCCAGGCCGATATACGTGAGGGTAAAAATGATCACGTCCGGTGAGGTCAGCACGTGGATGGCCGCAAGGATGAAATGATTCAAGCTTGGCCCCCCACGCAATCTCTGCAACCAGGCTCCCGGTGATGGCGCCTGACAGATTTTCCGGAGGCACAATTTTTTGACGGCAGGTCAATTTTCATATGGGAATCATAAAAACACCGGGCCTAAATGGAAAGAGTCAGGATTCGTCCGGGACAGGCATTTATCGGACAGGTCCGGAAATGTTGGTTCTTGACAAACGGCAAGAGTGAGCTTAACGTCCCATTCGGATAAAGTTGGCTTGGGTTCAGACGAGGGACTGACAGCCACGGTAAGGTCATGGCCAACGAGGCTGGACTGATCTGCGGCTCTGGCATGAGGATGGAAGGGGTGGGCGTTTCTTGAGATTGGCGGGCGATTCTGCAACCGGCAGGGCGCTGTTTTAGTTTCTATGAAGGCAGGAGTTTTATCAATGATGATGGCAAAGCGATCACATGGGGGTTTAGGGCGTGTACGTGGGCGATTGGCCGGGGCATTGACTGTTGCAGCGCTGATGGCTGCCGGTTCCGCTGCCCGGGCCGTCATTATTACACCCACGTTTGACAGTTCTATTACCAACAGCGCTTATGCCGGCACCATCGAGTCCGATATTAATAATGCATTGAATTTTTATGACACCAGTTTAACCAATCCGATTCATGTAAACATCTATTTTACCACTGCGGGCATCAACCAGGGAGCTTTGGGAGAAAGTCTGGCCAGCTTATACACAACTCCCTATAACACTTATACACAGGCTCTGATCGCGAATGCCACGGCTAACCCCGGCAATTCGGTCGCACAAATAGCCAACAGCAACTTACAATATGGCAACGACAGCAATGGGGCTGCTGCCATTGTCGCCACCAGTGCCAATATGCGGGCACTGGGCTTCGGGAGTGATGTTGGTTATCTGAATTCGGCGGGCAATGCGGGCACCGGCACCGGTTACATCTACGACGGCGTTATCATCCTTGGGGCCTCGAATCTCCAGGGATTCAGCGGCAGTGGCACTTACAGTGCCAATCGTGTGATTCAGCACGAAATCGATGAGGTGCTGGGCATAGGTGGGCAGGGATCGCAGGTAGGCAATACGGGCACCACCGTCTACGGACCGATGGATTTGTATCGGTATTCTGCAGTTCACACTCCCAGCTTTACGACCAGCGCCACAGCGACGCCTTACTTTTCAATCGACGGCGGCAATACTCATCTGGTCACGTTTAACCAGATTGCCCCGGGCGACTATGGCGATTGGGGCGGAAACACCAACTACGTCCAACAGGCGTTTACTTCGGCGTCTAGCGGTGCCGCCTCGGTCAGCATTACATCGCCGGAAGGTATCGCGCTACAGGCTATTGGTTATGACGCATTGCCTCCCGCTCCCAGCCTGACCTGGTCGCCCAACGGTGGGCCTGGCGGGCACGACTATCCGGGGTATTGGGATACCACCAGTCTTAATTGGAACGCCGGCAACGGCAATATCGTATGGACCAATGGTGATGGTGCCGTGTTCGGTGCCGGCACCAATCTTGGTGTTAGTGTTATTCTTCAGTCCGCAATTACGGCCCAGTCGCTCACTTTCAACGCCGGTGGGCCTGCCAATGGTTATTATTACACCATCAGCAGCGGATCTGGAGCCGCGCTGACGTTGAGCGGGGCAAACATTACGGTTAATTCCAACGATTTGATTTCGACCCCCGTGAATTTCACGAACGGGTTGGTACTTTCCGGAACCGGTACGCTGACCTTGACGGCTGCCAACACCAACGCCAGCGGAACTTTTCTTCTGGGCGGTACATTGGCCATCACTACAGATGCGGCCTTGGGTACGGGCGGTGTTTTTTTCTCGGGTGGAACGCTGCAATTTGATAATTATACCAGCAACCTGGTGTTAACCGGATCAAGTATCCAGATCGGTGCGGCCATGGGTACGCCGGCATCATTGCTTTCCGCGATTACCGGTACGTCCGCTTTGCTGTATGAAGGCCCCGGAGTACTGAATCTGGAAGGTGCGAATACCTACACGGGTGCCACGACGATTAATGCCGGCACACTGGCACTGGCGGGAACCGGTAGCATCGCTGCGTCCAGCGGCGTGGTCCTTACCACCGGAACCACCTTTGATATCTCTCAAAGCACTATTGTCGGCGGACCGGTTATCGCTGGCCTTACCGGATCTGCCGGAACCGTGGCGCTTGGGTCACAGACGTTGAACGTCAATCTCCCCCTCGGCACCGATGTCTTTGGCGGTGTTATCCAGGATGGTGGCGTCAACAATAACTCCGGCGGAAGTTTGGCCCTGAACGGGGTGGGCACGCTGGCGTTGACTGCAAACAACACCTACAGTGGCCAGACGACTATTTCGAGCGGCACGCTGGCCCTGGTAGGCACCGGCAGCATAGCCAATTCCAGTGCCGTGTCCTTGTCTTCCGGGGGCACTTTTGATATTTCACAGGTTACGCCTGTCGGTGGAGCGCAAATCAACGGCCTGGTGGGGACCGGAGGAACTGTGGCCTTGGGCAACCAGATTTTGACCGTTAATACTGCCTCGGGCACAGACACATTTGCTGGGGTCCTGGCGGATGGCGGGATCAACGGGGGAACGGGTGGTCAACTGATTAAGGCTGGGGCTGGCACGTTAAGCTTGACAGCGCCCAGCACGTACACTGGCGCAACCACTGTTGATGCCGGTACTCTGGCACTTGCCGGCAACGGTGGTATTGCGTCTTCCAGCCTGGTCAATATTGCCACCGGTGCAACCTTTGACATTTCCGGCAGTACCGTCGCGGGCGGTCCGGTGGTCAACAACATCATCGGAACCGGGGCAGTCACTCTGGGCAACAATACCCTGACGGTAACCCCAGGCAACACTGATATATTCGCGGGGACTATTTCCGGGACCGGCAACCTGACTGTTGGTGGCAGCGGCTCTTTGACCCTGGCCGGTGCCAATACGTACTCTGGCGTTACCACCATCAATGCCGGTTCCGCACTGCTGGCCAACAATCTCAACGCCTTGGGTAACAGCAGCGTGGTCAATAATGGTTTGTTCGGCAATGTCAGTTCGCAATATACGACCGATATTGCGGGCAGTTACGTTCAAAATGCCTCCGGTGCTCTGGTGGTGAGAGTCGGCGGACAACAGCCCGGAGAGTTTGATCAATTCAACGTGGGTCCGAATTCTTCCCTTGCCGGCAGCCTTAACGTGGTCTTTCAGAACAATTATGCTCCGCTGACCAGCCCTGTGACGCTGACCATCATTACCTCCACCGGCGGTCTGAGTGGCAACTTTTCTTCCATTAATCTCGGTGCCCATCCGATCGACGTATTTGCCAACACCATTCTCAGCGGAACGGATCTGAACCTGGTGTTTACACTGGTGCAGCCATCGCTGATTCCTTATGCCCTCACACCCAACCAAATCGCTGTGGCTACGTATCTCAATGCTACCGACGGCTACCAGGGGTTATCGCAGCCGTCGCCGACGTACCAGGCTCTGATCAATGACATTGACAGTGCCTATGGCTATCAGATTCCCGCGATTTTGGATGAGCTTTCCCCTATTGACCTGCAGGCGTTCCCCCAGGTGGCCATTCAAAATGGTATCAATCTGGATCAAACCTTCAGTCAATATGCCCAGACCATTGACACTGGTGCCCGCGGATTGAATACTTCCGGCTTAACCTTGCTGCAGCCCGGCGAGGATAACCCCAATCAGGCGGCTTTGGGCCAGATGCTCAAATCGCAGGCCGATGTGGTGTCGCTGGATAATAACATACCGGCGGAACTGCCGGGCTACTTGAGCGACCTTGAAACTCAGGTCCGAAACCTTTCCCATCCCGCCCCCACCACCAACTGGGGGGCGTTTGTTACGGGGGCCGCCCAGTTTGACAATTTTTCCAACACTGGCAGCATCAGCAGTCCTAACATCACCACCGCAGACGTTACAGCCGGTATCGATTACCACCTCGCCCAACCTCTGGCCGTTGGCGTGCTGTTCAACTACGCCCACAGCTTTTTGACTCTGGATCCCTATAACAGCAAAGGCAGCGTGAACAGCTACACCCCCGGCGTGTACGCCAATCTGTCGCACAATGGCTGGTTTATCGACGGTCTGGCCGCATATACGTATAGCAGTAATTCGGAAACCAGAAATATCACGGCGGGACCCTTTTCCGGATCGGCCAGCGGGAATTTCAGCGGCAACGCTTACAATGGCTCTATTGATATGGGCAAGCAGCTCTATTCCACCGGAATAAATTTTTCCGGCACCAGCGGCTGGACTCTGGTTCCCATGGTCTCTCTCGGGTATACCCATGCGGATTTCAACTCGTTTTCCGAAACCGGAGCCGGGGCGGCCAATCTGAACGTTCAATCCTTCAGCACCGATTCCTTCCGCACTGTGCTGAGCACCACTTTTTTATATCGTATTGTGGCTTCGCCCAATATGGCCTGGACGCCCGGACTTACCCTGGGCTGGCGGCATGAATACCTCAATGATTCGCAGGGAATTACTTCCCAGCTTCAGGGGGCGGGTACGGGTGGCTTTACCATCAACACGGAATCGCCGAGCCGGGATGTGGCCATTATCGCCCCGTCTTTAAGCGTCACCATCCACAAAAATATCAGTGCCTTTGTGGATTATGAGCTGGACTTGGGTTCTAACAAATTCCATGCGCAGCAGGTGTTCGCGGGTATGGCGATTGCATTTTAAGCTTTTCGATTTGTAAATCGCTGTTTGCAGGCAGTGCGTCCATGCGCCACAACAGCACGCAGTGCTGCTTGGGCGGGTTGCGGAGCCGGTGGCTGGCGGCTAACTTGATACGCATGCGCACGGGGAACCCCATTGTCATCGCGTATCACCTCATCTGGACACTTTACGGCTGGTGGCTGCCCAATGATCCGCGGGGCAGCGGATCCCGGCACATTGCTGCGGACCTCCTGGCGGAACTGGGCCAACTGCACCACGGACGCAAAAAGGTTCAGCCACAGGCACGTACGGTGCGGGAATTTTACGATCGCGCGGCCCGTCGTCTGAAGCATCCATTGCTGGCTTTTGACGCCGCACAAGCGGCGATGGCCGGACTGGCGATTGGGGAGGCCATCGTCCAGAGGGGATACACCTGTTACGCCTGTGCGGTCATGGGCGACCATGTACATCTGCTTATCCGCAGGCATCGCGACCAGGCGGAAATGATGATTGAATCGCTGCAAGTGCTAAGCCGCAAGCGGCTGATGGAAATGGCAATCCGCACGACAGACCATCCATGCTGGACGCTGGGCGGGTGGAAGGTTTTCCTTGATCATCCGGATGAGGTGGTGCGGACGATTCGTTATATTGAAAGCAACCCGCCGGCACGGCATTGGCCGGCGCAACACTGGCCGTTTGTGAAAACGTACAACCGCTGGCCGCTGCATCCGGGCCACGATCCCAGTTCGCCGTACGCTCGTGCCCTGCGTGCGGCAGGCCGTTATCCCTAAAGCCGCTTGCGGCATAGCACAACTTGTTGCCAGACCACTCCGGCGCATCCATCGGCAAATGCGCCATATCAGACCCGGACTCGGGCGATCTGGATGCCCATGCTCAGCCCCAGCGAATCAGGCCGGGTTCCAGACGTAGCGGTACTTCAGCATGTTTCGGCAGCACCCGCACTGCAAATCCTTGCTGGCCGCAATTGACTGTTGGAATTCGCCCCAGGTATAAAGACGTTCCCTGCTCAGGCGTGGCCATCATGGTCATTTCCTGCACTTTGGCTTTATGAATCTCGCCGATGGCATTGAGAGGCCCATAGTAAATTTCCACGCGGACATCGGATGGTGGAATCAATCCCAGGTCCACGGTAGCAGACACTTCCAGGTCATCGCCGACTTTCAGCGCCTTGCCGCTGATCTCTTCCACCTGTCGTACCCTTACATTACCCCATGCCGAACGAATGTTGCTTTTCCATTGGGCCAGTGCCGCCGCTGCCGCAGCGTCATTGGCGGAGAGCTTGTGAAATGAAGCATCGGCAGGCAAATACGCCTGCTGGGCATATTCCTGCACCATGCGGTTGGTGTTGTATTCCGGGCAAATGGTGCGCAGGGATGCCTTCATGCGGCGGAGCCACGCCCGCGGCAGGCCGTCAAGTCCACGATCGTAATAGAGAGGAATTACAGACTTTTCCAACAGGTCAAAAATCGCCCGGCTTTCCAACTCATCCTGATAATCGTCATTCGAAAATTCTTCGCCATGGCCGATGGCCCAGCCGTTTTCGCCGTTGTACGCTTCGCACCACCAGCCATCCAGAACGCTTAAATTAATCGCCCCATTGGCCGCGGCCTTCATGCCGCTGGTGCCGGAGGCTTCCATTGGTCGCCGGGGCGTGTTGAGCCACACATCCACACCCTGCGTGATATGCCGGGCGACATTGGCATCGTAATCTTCCAGAAATACCATGCGTAAACGCACCTCGTCGCGCTGGCAAAAACGCACAATATTCTGGATGAAATGTTTTCCACCATCGTCGCGCGGATGGGCTTTGCCGGCAAATACAAACTGCACGGGCTGATTACGGTCGGTCAGCAGCCGCAGCAACCGCTCGGGATTGCGCATCAGCAGGGTGGCCCGCTTGTACGTGGCAAAGCGCCGGGCAAAACCGATGGTCAGGGCCTTGGGATCGAGTACTTCATCGGCGCGCTCTATTTCCAGTGAGGAACTACCGCGGCGTGACATCTGCCCGCGCAGGCGCACCCGCACAAAGTGCACCAGCCGCTCCTTGCGGCGTTCGTGGGCCCGCCACAGTTCGGCATCCGGTATTTTGTCAACGCGGCTCCACACACTGTGATCCCATGGCCGCTCCGAGCCATTGGTCCCCAGATATTCATGGTACAGCCGGGCAAAACCGTCGCTAAGCCAGGTGGGCGTATGCACGCCATTGGTAATGTGGGTGATGGGAATTTCGTCGGCGGGCACTTCCGGCCAAATACGCTGCCACATGCGCCGGGACACCTCTCCATGCAACTGGCTTACACCGTTGCAATGCCAGGCCATCCGCAAGGCCAGCACGGTCATACCGAAGTATTCATTGGCATCCTGCGGATTCACCCGGCCCATGGCCATGAATTGTTCCAGATTCATTTTGAGTTTCGGATAATACGCACCCAGATATCGTTCAATCAAATCACGCGGAAAGAAATCGTTTCCGGCGGGTACCGGCGTGTGCGTCGTAAAGACATTGCTGGCGGCGACAATTTCCTGGGCTTCGGGAAAGCCCAGATTTTTCTCCTCCATCAGCACCCGGCAGCGCTCCAACGAAAGAAACGCGCTATGGCCTTCATTCATATGGCAGACCGATGGGGTGATGCCCAGCGCCCGTAGCGTCCGCATTCCGCCGATGCCCAGCAGTACTTCCTGCTTGATGCGCATTTCATGATCGCCGCCGTAGAGCCGGGCGGTAATATCGCGATCCTCCGGGCGATTTTCCGGCAAATTGGCATCCATCAGATACAGATTGATTCGTCCGACCTGCACCCTCCAGATGTTGGCCCGCACCGGTCCGGCAGGTAATTCCACCTGGATGGTCACTGGATTACCATCCGTATCGCGCACCTGCGTTATGGGCATGCTGAAGAAATTGTTTTCCGGGTTTTTTTCCTGTTGCCATCCATCCGCGTTGAGTTGCTGATGAAAATATCCCTCGCGGTACAGCAGCCCCACACCTACCAGCGGCAATCCCATTTCGCTGGCGCTCTTCAAGTGGTCGCCGGAAAGCATCCCCAAGCCGCCGGAGTAAATCGGCAGACATTCATGCAGGCCATATTCCGCCGAAAAGTAAGCAATCTGGGCACCCTTTTGATCCGCATGATTCTGGCTAAACCAGGTGGGCTGGCTCATGTAGCGTCGATAATCCGCCATAATGCGATTGAGGTGGGTTAAAAATCCTTCGTCCGATGCCGCCGTCTTGAGTTTCTCCTGGCTCACCAGATTCAGCAGTGACACTGGATTGTGCGACGTTGATTCCCATACATCAGGATCGAGTCGGCTAAACAGGCTTGACGCTTCATAATTCCACAAAGACCATATATTGTACGCCAGTTCGTTGAGCCCCTGCAGGCTTTCAGGCACAGCGGGTACCACCACAAAACGATGAATCGTCGCCATGAATACTCCTTAATTTCATGCCATTTCATGTTCTTCAAGGCTAACCTCCCCTGCTTGGATTGTTATTCGGACGGTGCAAACTCTATGCCGTCATCAGCCATCCGGGAAAACCCGTCAATCCAATATTTTTTTATTTATAACATCATTGCGTAAAACACCTTACAGCGTGTGAGCACATTTTTGGGGCGGCCGTTTTATTTAGCGGGGCACCTTAACACCGCATATTATCGTCAAATACCGGCCCTCTGTTCGCTTTTTATCGCTCCAATTACCGTCGTTTACACGTCTTATAATACAACAGGGGTTGGACAAAGGCACTGGGCCCAGTGGCGGTTCACGGCGAGTTACTTACTTGCTGGTAGCGATGCGGTGGGCCCTTCCGTAGGAACCAAGATTGAAAACATTGGCATAGCCCATTTGACGAAGAACCCGGCGAGCCATGGCGCTGCGCGTTCCGCTGAAACAATGCAACAGCAGCACCTGGGTTTTATCCGGTAAATGTCGGGGGGCAAGATGGTGCAGTTCGTTTAATGGAACATTCACCGCCATGGGCAGGTGACCCGATTGAAATTCGTGTTTGCTGCGCACATCCACCACCACGGCTCCATTTTGCAGATGTTGCCGAGCAGCGCGATGCGAAATCAGCCCCAGTCGTTTCAGGACAAAAAATGCGGCCAAGACCGCGGCAACTATTAAGATCGTGTCCACATTCATCACCACATTATCTGCAAAGGATTGATTCGTTGCAAGTTCGCAGCGACATTGGTGTGACGTTTTGGTACGGCCAAACGCGGGCGAGGCGTTGGTGGTCTGTTCTTAAATTATGTAGATGGACAAGGTTATGGGACCGGCAAAAATCCAGCGGGTTTTGTGCACAACCAGTACACTCGACACGTATTTTTTTTGATTTTTCCAGAAATACGATATAATTGAACTTGTGGCGGATTTTGGCGCTATTGGCCAAACATCACCGGCTCCGAAGGCATTCCATTAAGAGTCTGCTGCATTGCGTGCCGCGGCATGCGGGAAATGTATTGTCTGCCGGGGGTGTTAGCCGGGTTTTAATCTGGCACTTTTGGGAAATGAACTTATGAACATGCCAAAGTGTTATTCTCAACGGTACCGTAAGATTTTGCTATTGACTGCGGCAGTATCGGCCATGACTGCATCAGATTCCGCCTTTGCCGCCAATTTACCCACAGGCGGAACCTTTGTGGCTGGAGGTGGGCATATTGCCACCACCGGCCCGGCCATGACCATTCAACAGTCCACCCATGATGCCATTATCAATTGGCAAGATTTTTCCATTGGTGCGGCCAACAAGGTGCAGATTAACAACGGCAACGGAGCTACGCTCAATCG
>JAJZNX010000083.1 GCA_021852275.1 Planctomycetota bacterium
TCCGGAAAATTAAAAATGTTTGGCCATCTTGGCCATCTTGGCCACCTTACCCCCAAAACCCAACAAAACCGCCCATTTTTCAACTTATCCAAGATGGCCAATCCCAAATACCTTGGCCATCTTGCCCGTCCCATCTTGCCCACAAAAGCTGCCCGCTGATCGCTGACCGCTCATCGCTTCGCTCCCCGTTGAGGCATGGATGCCGAAATCCTCGATGTGGCAGGAGTCAGACATCGGGACTGATCGCTGACCGCCGATAGCTGATCGCTGAAAGCTGACCGCTTCGCCTTATCCTCCTCCATATCTTTCCTACCACTATCCAGCGGAACCCCCAGTTACCGGCTTCGCCGCCTTGTGCCGCAAAGCATCGTTCCGTCTGACAAGTAAATACGTGCCTCGCCGCAACGCCCGCAGCGAAAACAGCACAGCATTCCTTGTGCACTACTCTTCTCCCTCCCACGTTGAGGCAGGATGCCGAAATCCCGATGGGGCAGGAGCCACACATCGGGAAGGCAGGATGCCGAAATCCCGATGGGGCAGGAGCCACACATCGGGAAGGCAGGATGCCGAAATCCCGATGCCACACGAGCGTTCCATCGGGATTCTCGCGGCCGGCAGGCCGCGTGGCCCCGTCGAAGCCACAGGCGTGCACCACACCAAAATAAGGAATTCGACCCATGCCCATGCTGCGCCTGCAACCAGCACAAAACCGACCTCTAACCCGAAAAATTAAAAATGTCTGGCCATCTTGGCCATCTTGGCCACCTTACCCTAAAACCCCAACAAAACCGCCCATTTTTCAACTTATCCAAGATGGCCAACACCAAAACCTTGGCCATCTTGCCCCTCACCGTCGCCACCGCCCTGCGTACCTCTGCGTCCGAAGTTTATCCCGCTTGCCTATAACAACATTTAGTCATCGGGACGTCTCTGCGTGAGGCCCGCCCCTTGCGACCGGAGTTTATCCCGGTTGCCTTTAATAACATTTAGCCATCGGGATGGCCTCTGTGGTGAAAAATCTCCCGGCGAGGCCGGGACAGGCCTCCGCAGTCCAAGATCGGGTGTGCGCCGCAGCGCCGGGATGGTTAATCTCACAGGCAGGAATGCCTGTGCTACTATTCCTTATCCCGCATCCCGCCAAACCCGAGCCGTGCCTTCCTCATCCACTGCCGGCCTGAACTCTGAACTCCGAAATCTCAAATAATAAACACCACTCCTGTTCAGCCAAGAGACGCTTGCGCCGAACATTATCCTTCTCCAGTTCACGCAGACGCCTTACCGCCGCTTTCGACATCTGTCCAAACTTACGCCACCAAATATAAAACGTCACGTCGCAGATCCCATGCCTCCGGCACAATGCAACCACCGTCTAATCACCAGAATCCACCTCCCGCAGAATCGACACCATCTTTTCTTCACTGAACCGCTTCTTCCTCATACAACTTCCGATCCTTTCTTTGCCGAAAGTCTATACGCGCTACTGGCGTCATTTCAGGGGTGCAGGACACCGCCAAAGTCGGCTGCAAGCGACGCCAATTACAAGCGGTGATATGAAACCGATAGGATGAACCCATCGGCTCGTGCCCTGGACGCGTAGAGGGCGGGATCGCATGCAAATGTCTGTGCTACACCGGGGCAAGCCGGCTACGGGCGGGCGCCAATGGCTTAGCGGAGGCGAAATGCGCCCGGCCAATCCCGATGGCTTGTTCCTTGCCGCGGAGGCCTGTCCCGGCCGCGGCCAGCAGATTTCGGCATCCATGCTTTCCCGATTGGCGACTCCTATCGCATCGGGATTTCGGCATCCATGCCTCAACAGGGCGCGAGCAGCGGTCAGCAAACAGCGTTCAGCATTCAGCGGTCAGGACGGTGGCAAATTGGGAGGGGCAAAACGGATGACGCTGCACACTTTGTCGATTCAATACTTTCCATAAATGGGACCGAAGTTCCGGCACGCGGCAAAGTCGGCGGCCTGCGGCTCGTTGGCACCAAAGGCGGTCCATGCGCCAGGACGGAATATGCGTTCCTCAGGCACATTGTGCATATACACCGGAATGCGGAGCATCGCAGCCAGCGTTATCAGTTCGTGACCGATGTGCCCGCTGGAAAACGCACAGTGGTTAGCTCCCCAGTTGTTCATCACCGTGTACGCATCTCGAAACACTCCCTGCCCGGTGCAACGCGGGGCAAACCAGGTGGTTGGCCACGTCGGGTTGGTCCGGCGATCCAGAGCGTCGTGGACGGCCGACGGCAGATCCACTGTTACACCCTCGGCTATTTGCAGGGCCGGGCCAAGGCCCTTGATTAAATTCAGCCGTGCTGCCGTTACCGGCATCGCACCACGCGTACGGAAGCGCACGGAAAAACCACCGCCGCGGAAATATTCGTACATGGCCGGGCACCATTCCGCGGCTCCCAGGCAATCACGGGCCTCCTGCGGCGTAATCTGCCACCATGGCTTCATGTCAGGATGACCGTCCACCGTCTGGCAACCCGTGCCATCCAGGGCTGCCGAACCGCTGTTAATTAAATGCAGAATTCCCCCTTCGGCCGCACCTTGAAGCTGATGGCCGGTGGCCCGATGCACTGCCTGTGGACTCCAATAAGTACGAACATCTGCAAATATCTGTGCGGCTCCGGTAAGCAAGTGGCCTAAGAGCATGGTGGCACCGTTCAAGGCGTCGTTTTCGGTAGCTACCATAAACGGCTGCCGAATGCCGTTCCAATCAAAGGAGGAGCAGAGCATCGTTTCCAGGAAATCTCCATTAGGATAATGGTCGGTCCATTGGCGTTGTCCCTGAAAACCGGCCGCAATGGCGTTATGCCCCAGGGCCTCTTCTCCAAAACCAGCCTCCGCCAACCGCGGATTACCAATCATCAGATCACGTACAATCAACGTCATCTTCACGCAATGTTCGAGTTCTCTGTTTTTTTGGGTCTTGCTGCGGCGACGACCCGCGCTGTTGCCGTCCATCCCCTCCCGACAGTTGGCCTTGGTCCAGTCCAGAGCGTACTTAAACTCCCTGGCATCGTAGATGTTGCGATCGATGCGGCGGGCAAGTTCGGTCATATCCACACTCATTACCCGCATACCCAGGTAGCTTTCAAAAAATGCGTTGTCCACCGCCGAGCCGGCAATACCCATGGACACGCCGCCGATGGCGCAATAAGACTTTCCGCGCATCGTCGCCACCGCCAGGCCGGCACGTGCAAACTGCAGCAGCTTCTGCTGGACATCATCCGGAATGACAGTGTTCGTGGCTTCTTGTACATCATGACCGTAGATATTAAACGCCGGCAACCCCTTGTGACTGTGGGCCGCTCCTACCGCTGCCAGATAAACTGCGCCCGGCCGTTCCGTGCCATTAAACCCCCAGACGGCTTTGGGCATCAGGGGGTCCATATCCATGGTTTCTGAACCGTAGCACCAGCAGGGGCTGACGGTGATGGATACGCCAACATTGTGCGACGCAAACTTTTGTGCACATTTGGCCGCCTCGGCAATGCCGCCGATGGTGCTATCCGCCAGCACACATTCCACCTTGGTGCCGTCAGCGTGGCGCAATTTGGACGTGAGCAGGGCTGCAACGCTGCGGGCCATGTCCATGGTTTGTTTTTCCAGGGATTCGCGTACGCCATCCCGCCGGCCATCAATGGTTGGCCGGATACCAATTTTTGGATTCTCGCCAACCAGACGATTCTTGGGTTTATTCACCACGATTGTTTCCATCTTAGCCACTAGATTACCCTTTCGACATTAATGCCTGACTAACCTGACTGATTCGTAGCTGGCAACTTGGCCGACTTTTATTAATTTACCCGCCGACCACCAACGGCTCAACGCACACCGCGACCACAAAAAAGTGTAACACGAAGCGTCAGCAGTGCCTAGCGCCTGGTTTAGACGTAACCATTCACGAAGTGGTGACCGGGCAGGCTGGAAGCCTACACCACAATAGGGCAAGCTGATTACGGGCGTTGGATCATGCCCTGGATCTTTGGCATGGCAAAAGCACCGTGCGCCCGGTCACGCAATGGCCGGGCCGGGGGATGAGGATTGTGGAGTTGGCCGCGGTGATGGGAACATCCGCCGGCTACGAGCGAGTAAGGTGCCCTCGCCCCACCACTGCCAGTTGGCTACGGGCAGGCGAGGCGGTCGCCAGCAAGGAACCGATGATGGATAGCCGCGGTTCGGAACCGGGCAAAGAAAACTTCCACACACGCCATCACGGCTTGGATGGTCCCGCACCACCGGCAGGCTTGGCCGTCGCCTGTTGGGCCTGGCGGGCACGCTGCTCCCGCGGAGTTACCTTGGTGCGGTTCCAATAGTGGTTGCGCGGCGTGGCCCGCTGGCTCGCTTCTGTACTATAAGTCAGAATATATGCCCGCCGCGGCTTATCACTTTTGTTGGGGCCGGTATAGTGCATGGTTCGGGCATGATGAATGGTGGCACCGCCAGCGAGCAAGGGGCAGACTACGGCCTTGCTTATATCCGGCAACTGGTCCATTTCCAGCCCGTGTATGCGCGGATCATGTCCAATGGTGTGGTGTGGCTGCACTTCCACTAAATGACTGCGCGGAATAAACTGCATACAACCATTGATCATGGTGGCAGCCTGTAATGGTATCCAGATGGAAATGGCCTCATGGTCCACGTCCTCACTCCAATAAGCCTCATCCTGATGCCAAGGTGTTTCGGCTCCGACTTTGGCAGGCTTGAGAATGGCATGGTCACCGCTGAATTGTGTGGTCGGCCCCAGCAGTTGAATGGCAATGGCCAGGGCATTTACGCGCAATAGCGTGGTGTTCAAGGCGGGGGCATACCTGCTGGGACCTAAAATCTGCGGCAAGACTGCTTCCTTGTTTTCTTCGTCGGTTCCACCGAGATCAAACTGATTGCCTTCCTCCCGTCCCACACGGCGTCGAAAAAGATCATCATAAATATCGCGTAATCGGGCCACTTCCTCCGAGGTGGTCAGGGCAGGAATACTTAAATATCCTTCACGATGATAAAATTTAATTTGATCCGGCGTTAATACCATGGTTGGGGTCATGAATTTACTCCTGTAATAAGGCTCACCTGAATTCGTCTGTACACAGACTTTTCATACCACTGTCAGCTTAAAGCCGGGTGCAGCCGCTTGTCGTTCAGATTTAGCGACTGTAGAATTTTGTACATGCGGCGAGCATTGTCAGAATCCCGGATTCTACCGGCTACGCGACTATCGCGCCACCCATCACCGCAGTTATCCTCAGACGAAAGCACCTCCATTCGCATTACTTTTACCGGGCCATCCTGCCTGTTGCCGCAGATAGCCATGCTGGGCTGGTCGCGCTTCGCCAAGGCCCAGCCGCAAGCATTGGCCGCGCACCGGCACCCCAACTGCTGGGAAATCTGTTACCTGGTCAGAGGCACTGTGGATTGGTGGGCAGGAAAGAATTTTACGAGCTTACGCGCCGGTGATGTTTATATCACGCCACCGAATCAGCCTCACGGTGGCAACAATGCCGTGATGCAACCGTGCGAACTTTACTGGATTCAGGTCGCCCGTTCCGCACATCGTCCCTGGCCGGGACTGCTCCTGGCGGAGACACGTGAAATAGTGGCAGGGCTTACCCACCTGCGGCAATCGTCGTTTCCGGGATCGCCACGTATAGCGGAGCTTTTCCATTGTCTGCTGGAAGAACAT
>JAJZNX010000199.1 GCA_021852275.1 Planctomycetota bacterium
GCCGATGTTAAGCTGCATGTTGCCCATGAACATGCCATCCAGCGCGGCTTGAACAAAGTATTGCACAATTTTAAAGGCGTTGTGGCGGTTGTTCATCCAACTGCCGAAATAGTGCAACCCCTTGGGCTTGGCCCGGCCCACCGGGTATTGCGTGCCGCCTTCAGTAAGATAGGTGTATTTCAGGCCCATGCGCGCGGCGGTTTGTTTGGCGTCATCCATGGATCGCAGATTATCCCCCGCCCGCCAGTTCGCCGCACCACCGCTATATGTATACGGATGGTGGGTCAGACCGGATAGCAATCCCTTCCAGCAGGATGGAGCAAATTCGATATGATCCACGATAAACGCGGAACTGTTACCCGCCAGCATCCGAACATGGGGATTGAGCCGGAGCGCCATCTCGCATATTTGGCGCTGCAAGACCCGGTACTTGGCACCGGTGGCCGCCCAGGTCCAGCCGAAAATCCAAGGCTCATTCCAGAATTCATAGGTATGAATCTGCGGAAAATGCTGCATCCACACCCGCCAGGTCTGCACAAACTGGCCGTAATCATCAGGCGGTCCGTACATGTGCAAGGCCCGGGCCAGCGGCGTTACATTGGCCACATTGGCTCCCTGCAGCGCATAACCAATCGACGGCAGCCACCAGATTCCATGGGCCGTGTCCGCAGCCCATTCACGATCCAGCATTTTAAAACTCTGGGGTACGGCCTGACCCCTGGGCAAGGTGTGAATCCAGGAGGAATTTGTTACCTTGAGAACCGGGTTGGGTTCCACCCGCGCCACCTTCATGCCGATGGCCTGCAAAAAAGCCAACGTCTTGCCCATGGGCACGTTTAAGTTGGAGGCGAAAAACGAATTGGGCCGCAGTCCGGGATGCCACGGCGGTATCACCCCGATGTTGGTCCGCACCGCCGCCCCACCCGCCAGATGAGCACTGATTAAAAAATATCCCATCCCCCCATGAAATTTTACGATCACAGCAACGGGCCGGCCGCCCGGCACATCGCCTAGATGCATCGTCTGGTGCCACGCCACACGATGTCCAAAAATATCCCGGGCGGTGAGCACCACCGTAGCGCCGGAGAGCGGCTTGGGGCTTTCCACCGTCAAGCGCAGGCGAACGGGCCGAGCCACCTGGCCTCCCGATGCGGGCATGGGCCGGGTGAACATATCATAAATGCCTCCCACGGGCGTCAGGGTAAGCCGTGGGGCTGCGGCGTAGATTGCGGCGGGGCCGGCCAAAAACAACCCGAGCAACACCAGGAAAGCCGGGAAAACCGCCCGATACCTGTGAACCCGAAAATAATTCATCAAATTTCCCCTGAAAATGGATAACCACGAAAATTGGTCGTCAGTGGTCCCGCTTTGGTTGCGATCGCCACGACGGTACTCGACGTTTATGGTATTTAGCGGACAATCAGCCGCGGCGGTACCATCCGCAGTTGGGGGCCTTCTCCAGCGGTTCCGGCAATGCGGGCCTGCAGCAGGTGGACCATTTCCTGCCCAATGAGAAAGTTTTGCTTATCCACCGTCACGGACGGAATGGAAGATTCCATTTCCTGCTCCGGGCTGTCGCCATAATAGTTGTCGTAGCCTGCCAGAAAAATATCTTTCTGGGGCTGGCGCCCGAACATACGGCACGCCGCCGCCACCGAAAATACCTCGCCGTCGCTGCCGGCCATAATCGCGTCAATCGCATCTGATTTGGTCAGGTACGGTACCAGTTGACCCGCCAGATAGCTCGATTTCACGCGGAAATGCTCGACCGTATAATGGCCGCCGATATCCTCCACCCACAGTGTCGGCAATGGTTCCAGAGAGTTTTCCCGCATGGCTCGGGCATAGCCCGCGAGTCGGCCGCGTTTCCAATACAGATCCTTCGGGTTCTCAAACAAAGGCAAAATGCGGCGGCACCCGCGCTGCAATAAATGTTGGGTCAGCATATAAGCCCCCGCCTCGTGGTCCGAAATCACGCGGTCATATTCCTGGTCCAACGGCCCATCGCCATATACCACCACCGGGATGCCTTCACGGGTTAGAATACGTATAAAGTCCACCAGTGCCTGACGCTCGGCACCGGCCATCTCGCAAACCAGCAGAGCCGATGGGCGCACGGAAAACATACTGTTGGAAGCCTGGTCTAACAGCCGCGCGGCGGCCAGACTTAGCACCCCCTGCCCCGCCTGCCGAGCCGCCGCCGCCGCTCCGATGCCGATATATTCCGACCATCCGGGTTGGGCATGCCCGTCCAGCGGAGCTTGGGCCGGGGCGAGAATCATTAAAGTCTGACGCAAAATGGCCGAGACTGTGCTTGAGGCCGCATTGGCCAGCAGACGGGTATGGCCATCACGAACCTGAATCAGCCCTTCCGAGGTTAATACGCGAAGCGCCCGCTGCACCGTCGCCAAACCCACGCCAATGTGCTGGCATAACTCGCGTTCCGACGGCAGAGGCATTCCGGGTTCCAAGCGGCCTTTTTCAATCCATTCGCGCAAGGTGGCAATAGCCCTGGCCCGGGGTGAGCCGTTACGAAAAACTCTTGGTTGAACTGTGGCATCCATCGTCTTAAAGTCTCCAAGCTTAAACCTGGGCACCTTTCGCAGTTGCCTCAATGCAGGTTAAGAGTCAACAATCCTGCGTTTGACTCCTTCGAGTTGCAGTTTAGCATAACGGATGATTGTGTCAAATATTTCCAATATTTTGTTTTGACCCATATATTTGGTTAAACAATGGCGTTCTTGACTTTTCGGTTGGACATGGTGATGAGCCTTTGGTGCCTGTTTTTAGGATGGAATTCTGGCGGCTGCCGGCCGACAGCCTGAATAGGTGGCGGAATTGCCTTGGATTTTGGGAATGGATTTTGATATTGTGCGGCTGATTTGCAGGTCTGTAGCTGATCGATGTTGGCGGTTGCTGTGCCCGTTCTGGACAAACTCAAATAATTCGTAAAAGAGAATATAATTAAATTAAGTGACTCAAATAATTGGAGTCAAAAAAAATTAAATTTTTTCACTTGCAATCAAAAAAACATTTCGTTACAATACCTCTTGTTGACCCGATGCGGTCTTTTTGATTGTTTCTTCTTGTGGCTTTCGCCACGGGCGATCAAAAAAAATCCCGGGCCAAGGCCTTTATGGAAAGGGAACAAGTTATGTTCAACTCTAAATTACTACTTTTGGCGGGCGCAGCCGCAGGCGTGTTTGCGGCAATCGGGCTGGGCAACGGTACGGCTCGGGCCAACACCATCACGGACAATTTTAATTCGGATACCGTCGGAGCCTTCAACAGTTCCGGCGATACGCTGTTTACCGACAGCAGTGGCACGGTGAAAATCGTGAACATTGCCACGGGTAACAATGTCGCGCAATTCAGTGCTGCGGCGAATCTAGATACCAAGACCGCCGCAGGTAACGCCCCGTGGAAACCCACGCTAGCCGCGCCGCTCACGATCACTGGCGACTGGACCTTCGTATCCGCCCCGGATTATAACGACGAACTGCACATCTACACCCGTGAAAGCGGCAGCGGCAGTGGCATTCGGTTCGGAATCGGGATTCACCAGGGCAGCAACACCGGTAATGCCTATATTTTCGCGGACCAGTACGGTGCGAGCAACTTCACCGGTGCAACCACCGCTAATACCCCATCTTATACAGGCAATTTTACCACGACCGTTGCCCTGAACGATGTGCTGGCGTTTACCGTAACGGACAATGGATCTGCCATCTCGCTGAATGTTACCGACACCAGAACCGGTGCTACAGCGTCACTTACCGGCAGCAGCACGTTTGCACCGACCAACAATGACTATCTGGTAAGCTTCCTGAGCAATGAGGCCTATACGGGTAGCGGCACTGGCCTCGGCAATCTCGACAACGTTTTCATCACCAATTCTGCGGTTCCCGAACCGGCTACTTTGGGCCTGATGTCTGTGCTTGGAACAGCGCTGCTGATAGGTAAACGCAAACGGGCTTGATAATTTAATAATGCCCGAACCGTGAAACGATAAGAGAAGGGGCCAATAGGCAGCTATCGGCCCTTCCTTATCTGGCCCACCAGTTTGAGGCGAACAGCGATGACTACCAATGATATAGGCGATAAATCTCCCGCCAGCGTCCCAAAGTCCGGTCCGTTGATTTCAGCCGGACCGTCTTGCCAGCCGGTTGCGAAATCACCCTGTGCGGGGCTGATTTCCGGATTTTCACTGGTCGAATTGCTGGTGGTCATCACCATCATCGGCATCCTGCTGGCCCTTTTGCTGCCCGCACTTTCCGCGGCCAGAGAAGATTCCCGCCAGACAATCTGCCTTTCCAACCTCCATGAACTGGGCTTGGCCACCACCGAATACACCACCGAAAACAACAATTTTTATCCCGACCATCGCAGCAACGAGGCCGAAACCCTCTACGCCGCCACCGAACCGTCGTGGGCCGGTACCATGGCCTATTGGCCCGTCGATTACCGCAAAGAAATTGGGCCGTACCTGGCCGCCAATGCTGATGCCACCAAATGGTCGCCTAACTATGGCGTGTTCTATTGCCCGGATATGCTCGATGCCAGCTATTTATTTACCCATCCGCACCCGCTGATGGTTTACACCACCAACCCGCAGGCCATGTGGCTGGGCACCACGACCGGGGACGGTGCTACCGATGGGCGCTGCAACAGCAATTACCAAATTGCCGAAGGCTTCCGGCGGACTTATGCCAATAGTTTTACCTTTGCCCAAACTAATGGTTCCACCCTCTTGGCCAACCCCGGTGATAATGAAAGCTTCAGCCTGCGCCCTACGCAAATTCAAAATCCCGGCAACACCGTGGTGATTGCGGATACCGTGGCCTTTGGCATCAATTTTTATGGGTTGGGATCTTTCCAATTGCCCGGCTACACGCCGCACGGCTCCGGTGCCAACGCCCTGTTTGCCGACGGCCACGCGGCCTGGCAGCCACTAAGCACGCTTAAGCCTCAATATGGCCAGGGCTGGGGAAGCAGTGCGCAATTTGTTTACTATTGGTAATCCGGTGTTATCGCGGCCCCGTCGCGCTTGGTTGATGAATACCTGAAAAATCGGCAAATGACGCGGGTAGAGCTGCGCGCAAACCTCATTGGATCGCTCTTCCGGCCATGGGAATGTGCAGGCAATTTTCTCCGCGCTGCGGCGACGGACGACGGTTTGTGTACGTAGAAAGCTCGGGGTGGAGATGGCGGCTGCGGCCGCGTGGCGCAGGAGAGCTTCTCAAGTGGGGCGGTACGGATTAAGCTGATGTGGCGGTTGTACGCGGGCGGCAGCGCAACAGGCTGCCGGTGATTTTTATTTTTTGGAGATGACAATGGCTCTTAAGATTGCAATGGTCGGGGCGGGTTCAATCGGTTTTACGCGAGGGTTGATGCGTGACATCCTGGGCGTGCCGGAACTGGCGGATACCACCTTTAGCTTTACAGACATTTCGGAAAAGAATCTGGATATGGTGGCGCAGCTTTGTCGCAAGGATATTGCGGCCAATAAACTTCCGGCAAAAGTGGTTGCGGCTAAAAATGCGCGGGAGGCATTTGCGGGGGCGGACTATGTGATCTCGACCATTCGCCAGGGAGGTTTGGAGGCGTTTCAGACAGATATTGATATTCCACTGAAGTACGGTGTG
>JAJZNX010000062.1 GCA_021852275.1 Planctomycetota bacterium
ATGGAGCTTTCACCCCGGCATGCCGACCAGCAACAGGGTGCCAAAGGCTAGAGAAATAATCAGTAACACAATAATGGCCCAGAACGGTAACGACTTTTTCGTCCTGGTTTCCAAGGCCGTTGGTTTGACGGGGTCATGAATTTCCTTCCACTTTTCCCATGCCGCGTATATCCAGATCAGGGCACTGCCGAAAAGCAACACCATGCCGATATCTCGAAAGATTGGCGGAAACGCCACCAGTGCCAGGATATGTATTGATGACAGGTTAGAAATCACCATCATGTTGCCCCCATTGTTTTGCAAAAGTTAATCCAGCAGTTAACTTTGTGCATATTGTCGCACGGATGGGGACGTCTGTCACCTGTGCAACTCGCAGATGTTCACGTTGCGCGACATCTTCGGTGATGAAACATCGCTACGTTTCGCGCGGCATGCACCATCATTGGCCGGGCGATTTAACATTCAGCCGGCCGCCGGCGGGCAGGCGCTCCACGGCCTGGTTCAGACAGCCATGGCGTGTCGGGGTGGGAAATTTACGCCAGGTAGGTCTTGTTCTTCTTCCCGCTCAGGTAGCTTTCCATAACACAACTGGCCAGATCAGTGGAGGCGCAGTAAAACGCCACACCGCGGCAAAGTCGTGTGAGCTGATCTACAAATTCCACCCATTCCATTCCCCAATAATCCTCAATCAAGGCAAAGGTGGCCACCCGAATCCGCGCCCGGGCGCACAGCAGGGCTTCACGCAGGGTGGCCAGGGCCGTTACCTGCTCCGGCGGATATATTAAGTGCAGGAAGTCCCCCTCGACATGAGCGGTCGGCTGGCCATCGGTAATGATGAACATTATTTTCTGTTCTGCGGGTCGAGAGGCCAAAATCCGGCGGCCCATTTGCATGGCCAGTTGCAGGTTGGTGAAGTGTTGATGCGTGTGTGCCGCCTGGGCCAGGGGAATGCGCACGCGAATTTCATAATCGTGCGTGCTGACAGGTTTTGGCATCAGTAAGGGTAATTGCGGTTCGGAGATTTGGGTTGCAGTACTGTAAAAGCCGACGATATCGATGGTGTCCTGGGGATATCGCTGTCGCACCAGGGCGGTCAGGGCCATGGCTACTTTTTTAGCCGCCAGGAATCGTCCATGGCGCATCATGCTTCCGGACATGTCTATTAAGATGCACATGGAACATGATGTGTTGCCTTCCACCAGATGCAGTTGGAGATCATGCTCGCTGAATTGAATGGGTACACCGACAATCTGATTGGTGGCAACATTCCGGGCCATTGCGTTCCGCAACGACTGGTTCATGTCCAGTTCACTGATCGGATCCCCGAAGGCGTACGGCCTGGTCGATTCAAGCCGATCGGACCCGGCTCCGGCGGCCAACGTGGGATGGCCTTCGCGTGAGCCGCGCTGTAAATTGGAAAAAATTTCCATCAGCGCCTTGCGCTGCATGGCGCCGATGGCCCGCGGGGTAAGTCGCATCCGGCCGGCCACCTTTTCAAGCAGGCCTTCCTGCATTAATTGTTCAAGTAATTCGGGGTTGGTCTGGTTGAGTCGTTCCAGAGCATCCAGGGCTTTGTCTCCATAATCCAGGACAAAGTCCATAATCTGGTCATAACGAAAGAGGCTGTCAGGCGTGGCAAATTCATGGCCGTCGTATTCGCCGTAAATATGTTTCATCGAGCACCTGCCTGCGTTATGTGGCGGTCCAATCCTGATGGATTTTAGGCAGTCAGTCCGCGGTTTGGCCAGCAGATCGGCGGAACGGTCAGCCCTCGGTAATGGTGAGCCGGCAGTTTATCGTTTGGGCCGCTTCGGCATCCGGTTGCCCGCCGCCGGCGCTGATTATAAACGTTCCTGGTTCAATGAAGGCCTCGCCGTCATCACGAAAGGCGAAAAAGTGTTCCGGCCTCAGCTCAAACTTCACCATCCGCCGTCCGCCTATAGGGATATGTACTCGCTGAAAACCCGCCAGATGATGTCTGGGCACCGGTACGCTGGCTTGAACATCCCGCACGTATAATTGCACAACTTCATCACCGGGTCGCGGGCCGGTGTTCACTACATGCACTTGAGCCTGTACCGATTGACCTGGGCGGATTTTGCTGCGGCTCAGCTTGAGTTGTTCGTATTTAAATGTGGTATAGCTTAGCCCATAACCGAAGGGGTACAACGGTTCGTCAGTCATAAATCGGTAGGTTCGGCCGGCCATTTTGTAATCCTCAAAGGGGGGCAGTTGCTCCAGCGATTTTACAAAAGTAACCGGCAGGCGGCCGGCCGGGTTGTAGCGCCCCCACAGCACATCGGCAATGGCCCTGGCCCCGCGTTCGCCCGGGTACCACGCCATAAGAATGGCCGGAATATGATCCTTGGCCCAGCGGATTTCAATGGGGCTGCCGCCGGTCAACACCAGAATAACGGGCTTGCCCGAGGCATGCAGGGCTTGCAGAAGTTCCAATTGCCGGCCCGGCAGGCCGATACGTAGTCTATCTCCGCCGCCATCCGCCGCTGCATCACCGGTGTCCCCGAATTCCTCTCCTTCCAATGTCGGAGTGTAGCCCAGAACTGCAATAATTAAATCCGCATCAGGGATAACCCCATTGAGTTCGCCGGTGTTCAGCGGTCTGGAACCCGCCAGATCGCAGCCTTTGACATAATGAACCTGTGTGGCCGCGCCAGCGGCTGAAATAATGCCCTCCAGGATGGTTTGCGACTCTCTGGCAAACCCTGTGTAATTGCCATAAAGGGCTTCAAGATTGTGGGCGGTCGGCCCGACCACGGCGATGGAATTCAAATGTCTCGCCAGGGGCAGGATGGCTTGATCATTTTTCAGCAGCACGATGGATTCGTGCGCTGCGGTCAGAGCCACCCGGCGATGAGCGGCGCTGGCCACGCAGCGCAGCGGTATCCTGGCAAACGGCACCTGCCGAGGTGCGTCAAACATGCCCAGTCTCAGCCGAGCTTCCAGCAGCCGTACGACAGCCCGGTCAATTTCAGCTTCGGTGATTAACCCTCTTTGCAGCGCATCCTGCAGGTGATGATACGTAACGCCGCAATTCAGTTCGCATCCGGCGCGCACCGCCATGGCCGCCGATGCCGCACCATCCCTGGTGACATGATGATGTTTGTGGAAATCGCAGATGGCGCCGCAGTCGGACACCACGAATCCGTCAAAGCCCCATTCCTGGCGGAGAATTTTCTCCAGCAGTGTGGTGCTGCCACAGCACGGTTCGCCATTGACGCGGTTGTAGGCTCCCATAACCGAAGCCGCCCCGGCTTCCTGCACACAAGCCTGGAACGCGGGCAGGTAAGTTTCCCGCAAATCGCGCGGCGAAACCACGGCATTAAAACCATGGCGTAGCGGCTCAGGCCCGCTATGTACCGCAAAATGCTTGGGTGTAGCCACCAGCTTGAGATAGGCCGGATTATCGCCCTGCAGGCCGCCGACAAAGGCCACCCCCAGGCGTGCGGTAAGAAATGGGTCTTCACCGTACGTTTCCTGCCCGCGGCCCCAGCGCGGATCCCGGAAGATATTAATATTGGGCGTCCAATAGGTAAGGCCGAAATACTGCCCTCTATAACCGTTTTTGATAGCCGCGTGATGTTTGGCTCGGGCTTCGTCGGCTATGATGGAAGCTATATCTTTAAGCTGTAGGGCATTGAATGTGGCCGCCAACCCGATAGCCTGTGGAAACACTGTGGCCAGTCCGGCCCGTGCCACTCCATGTAAACATTCATTCCACCAGTTGTAGGCCGGTATGTTCAGCCGTGGTACCGCTACGGATTCATGCAGCATCTGGCCTAATTTTTCCTCCAGCGTGAGTTGTTTGACCATCGCTTGAGCCCGCTGCCGGTATAGCTGGCGGTAATCCACAATCCTGGATTTAGCTGGCAGAGTTTTTCTTTTTTTACTTTTCATACATACCTTTCCGGCTGCAAAACTATCCGAGGCAGCCGATATTTCCCAGAGTCCAGATCCGGTCGAACATTGACGGTTCGTCCGGTCCAACTGGCCGTCATGTTAAACCCGCCAGGGTTGTTCTGCCAAGGGTAAAAAACTATAACCGTTCACGGGTTAAAAACCATACAAGACAATGAGGGTGCAGAGGACGGCGGGGGGATTGACCCACAAGGGGCACGGGCTAAGGCCCGCAGACGGGAGACGGGAGATACGTATTCACCACGGAGGCCACAGAAGTGCACAGAGGACGAGGCGCGGGCTGCGGCCCGCGATTAGCGATCAGCTTTCAGCGGTCAGCAAATTGGTTCGGGGTAAGATTAGCAAGACTAACAATATCATCCAACATTTTTTTACGAGGAATCAGGAAGAAGGAGTCGGGAGATACATATTCACCGCAGAGACGTCCCGATGGCTAAATGTTATTAAAGGCAAGCGGGATAAACTCCGGACGCGGAGGACGACTGGGAAGATTGAACCACCAGGTACACAAAGGCACACAAAGGACGGAACGGTCATAATCGTTGCTCCAGATAGAGTGCGAGCCGGTGCCGCGACGGGGCCAATGGCGATGGAAGTTTTATCGGATTCGGGCGGTCCGAGGAACAGGGTGATTCGGCCAAGGGGGATACGGTCTGGGATGAGCCAGGCCGGGGGCTGTGGTGGGCCAATGTTACTTAAGCGGGCTGGCGGCGTTAGGGTAGTTGGGACGGCTGTGGTTATGGGGGTATTATTTTCCATAAACTGATGTAGGCGAGGCATGAGGATGGATAAACGCAGGAGACAGAATGTAGGAGTCGGGGGAACGATTAAAAACACGAAGCGACGAAGCGACGAAGACACGAAGACACGAAGACACGAAGACACGAAGATACGGTGACGGGGATTCACCGCTGAGGCGTCCCGATGACTAAATGTTGTTATAGGCAAGCGGGATAAACTCCGGACGCAGAGGACGACAGGGGCGCGCCGCGGGCCTTCTCTATTGTCCACCACGGATGACACGGATCGCACGGATCACAGGATATTTGGTTGTCAAAGAGCGCTGCGCGGTACTTTGGTGCGAGCGGGTCTTGTCTATTTACGTATAGGCGCAGCATGAGCGGGGATAAATACGTGAGGAGACACAAGGCGGAAGACAGGAGGCATGAGGTTGGTTTCCCAGGGGGAGTTGCTCAGGTTGATCTTGAGCGACTCATGTGTTGCTCAAGTTGCGGCCGGGCGGAAATATGCGATTTCATTGGGCTTTTGATGAGTTGCTCGAGTTGCTCGAGTTATTTATATGTCCGGCTGCGCCGCGAGAAAAAAGAACCCCGATTGCTTGCTCCTGCATTATCGGAAAGCCGATACGCCGATCCGATCGGTCCCGATGGATTACTCCTTGCCGCAGAGGCCTGTCCCGGCCGCGCCGGGAGATTTCGCCATCCATGGCTCAACGGGGAGCGAAGCGATCAGCGGGCAGCGGTCAGCGGGCAGCTATCAGTCCCGATTGGCGACTCCTGTCGCAGAGGCCTGTCCCGGCCGCGCCGGGAGATTTCTGCATCCAAGGTTCGAGAGCGGTGCCGCCGGACCGCATCATCATCGGCGAAGTCCGCGACGGCGAAGCCCTGGCCATGCTCAAGACTTGGAATGCCAGCCATACCAGTGGCGTGACCATACCACAAAATG
>JAJZNX010000206.1 GCA_021852275.1 Planctomycetota bacterium
TTCCCGCAGGGGTGAACAAATCTTTCCAACATCTTCTTTCGCCATCGCTTTTCTCCTTTCATTTGCGATGGCTACAGATTCTCATGTTCCTTTCATCTTTGGAAGACGGGGTTCGTGGGACGGACACCAATATCTACCTCAACATCTTATTATAGGCATGCCAAAGCAAGCGGGGCGGTTTTTTGTTTGACGGATGACCGGGCGGCAGGTACGGCAGTCCGGCACAGTAATTTTAAGTTACATCGCCGGCAATGTGCTTGCCGACACAGGTAGAATGTTCAAGTCGCCAAAAGTTTCTGGGAGCCGGCACCCAGGGAAACCATCTCCGGGCCAAGCGTTCGCCCGCGGTGGGGTGCGATGGGGTTTTCAGCGGTGCCCCCGACCATGCCATCCGCCACCGCCATGCCATCCAGCATCACCATGCCATCTGTCTCCACCATGCCAGTCGCCGTGCCAACCTCCACCCCAGTCGCCCCAACGGCCACCCCAGTCGCCCCAACGGCCACCCCAGTCGCCCCAACGGCCACCCCAGTCGCCCCAACGGCCACCCCAGCCCCAGCCCCAGCCCAAGGAAAGCGATACCGGCGGATACCACGGATACGCAGCATAATAATTTGAATCATCATAGGGCTGGTAGTAATAGCTTGGTGGGTAGTAATACGTGGGGGGCTCAGCCGCTGGAACATACGTTGTCGGCGGAGCACTCACGGCCGGGATGGTTGGGGTGGTCGGCTGGGACGGTGGCACATATACGGGTGCCGGAGGATTGACGACAGTCGGTGGCGGTGCGGGCGGCGTGGTGGCCGGGGACGGCGCAGCCGATGTTGTTGCCCTGGCAGCAGGCTTTATGGTTACAGTTGATTCCACCGCCGGCCGGTTCAACATCGCCGTGATGACCGCATTCGATACACCATGTTGCCGCAGATACAGGATTTCCTTGGCCGTAAGATGATAGTGGTTTCCGGAATTGTTGATGTAGGCAACGATGGTATTGTCGGCCACTTTGGCTTGGGCCAATTGCAACACTTTCGCTGCGGCCGCGGGTAATTCCGCCCCGGCTGCCCCGGCCGTTGCCGGCTCAATTGTTGTTACCGCACCCTGGGCCAAAACACTGAACATCGGCAAAGCCAAGCCGGCAACGGCTGCAACCACCAACATCTTGCGTAAATCACAGGTTTTCATGGAACACCTCTTCTTCATTGTAGGCGCGTCAAGCCGGGCCGGCCGGACGATATTGGGCGTGCTTGGCACTGGCCCGATAACCTTGAGGCTCATCAGGTTAAACGGATGAAATCACAGTTGGTTGCAGGTGGACTGCCCGGGTGCAATGTGCTTGCCGGTGCGGATGGGATGCGCAATTCGCCCACTCTATCTGCGGGGTCAGCGCCCAGATAGAAACAACCCATGGGCAGATTGTTCGCCAGCGCTCAGGTGGCTGGCGCGGCAGCGGTCGTTCCATGCTGGAATTGGCGCAATATTTCCGGCAGGTGTTTAAGACCGCGTTTTTTTGCCAGTTGCACATAGTGGTACATGCTGCGCTGGTAGTGTTGCAGCACGCGCTGGTCCACGGTGATGTTCCAACGGCGCATTTCGGCGAAGGCCCATTGCCAGACGTGGAATTCTTCCAGACAGCGTGGGCGGAATTTACGAAAGCCGATGGCATGGTGGCCTACCTCGTGCAGAAAAATCGCACAACTGACCGGGGATTTTGGCCGGGGTGCGGCCACCATGCGTTTCACCTGGCCATTGCTGTAGTGCAATTCGTAGGCCACGCCGCTCATGGTGGAACGCCACTTTCGAATGGAAATCTGATAGCGTTTTTTTTCGTGCTCCACGATGCGGGCGAAAAATTGCCGGCGCAATGTTATATTCGTGGGAATGCCGCGGGAGGCCCGGCGGGATTTTGTTGCTGTTGATTTCCGGACCGGGACCATGTGCTTCGCACCGGTATCCATGTGCTGTTCAAACAAAGACAATTGTCGATGAACCATCATTTTGTCGGGCACCCCACTATTCCATCAGCCATCCACCCGCATTCATTATCGGCAGGCCTGCCCTGCCAACGGCACAATTTTGCAGAAAGCCGCCGGCCACAACTGCTGCAAGAGCCGGCCCCTTATTTCATCCGCAGGGTTAACTCCATGCCATTGCCAATCGGCACGAGATTGCTGATCAATCTGGCGTCGGTGCGAAGTCGCCGCAGAAAGGGTGCCATTTTTTCCTGGGAATTGGTAGCATTGTCGGTAATGATGACCGCGTGGGTGGTAAGCCGCGGCCACAGCGTGTCAAGGTAAGCGTCCTGCTGTGTTTTGGTGGCATCAATAAAAAGAAGATCAATACCATCTGGAGCCTGCTGGAGCACCTCCGGGGCGGTGCCGGGAATCACAGTGGCTACGGTATCAAGTCCGGCATCGGCGAAAAACTTTCGTGCAATGTCCACCTTGCGCAGATCCTTATCCACCGTGGTGAAGCGGCCATGGTTGCGCAGCGCCGCATCCGCCAGAAACAATCCGCTGTGGCCGTAACTGGTGCCGATCTCCAGAATATTGCAGGCCTGCCGCAACAAGGCCATCTGATAAATAAACATCGCCGCCGGAGGCCCCAGGCTCCAGGCGTCGTCCTTGTCGGCAATAAAGGTTTCACAGGCTGCGATGACTTTGGCTACACGCTCGCTGCTGAACGGCATCATGATTTTGTTTCCTTTATAAACAATACGTACTAACTCCGATGCCAGCCGACATCGCCAGGCCGGGACTGGTTAATCCACCGGCAGTGTCGCCTGGGCCACCACCCGAATGCTACCCAGGCAGTAGCCTGTGGTACACACCGCAGCCGTGGCTGCTACCTGTACATCATAGCGCCCCGGCGGCGGCCTGGCCTGCCAGACACACGCCACACTTATCGGCACCTGGTCGCGATAAGCCGCAGTATCACCGCCATCCAAGGATGTTGGCAACGGCGGAGGCAAAACCGGCCGCGTCAGTTTCAAATCCGCGTGGCCTGTAAGTTCCAGGCTGATGGTCGGGACAGGGGAGGCATCAATTGGCGACTGGTGCGGAATGTAATAGCCCGGCTCAATTTCCAGCAGCAGATGAATCTCGCAGGCGGGTTTTTCGCCCGCCGAACCTGTAGTTGACCGGACGGCCACCAGCTTTAAGTGCAGAGCCGGTGGCGAAGTGGAAACTCCGGGAGAGTTAATGTTGGCTATGCCACCGCTGCCGGGATCTGGGGCCGCATGTACCAGCAATGCCTCCAGCAGGCTTGAATGGGCCTGTGGATAATGGCTCATCATCACCGCGCTGTGGCGCAGAGTATTTTCCAGCACGTGCCGGTAATTCCGGGTGCCCCCAATCCGGTCCAGGGCCACCAGGCCATGCAGGGCCAAAGCCGTGCCGGACGGAGTGGCGTTATCCTGGGCGGTTTTCATGCGGAGCAAAAGCTGGTCATGTTGCGTGGAGGTCATAAAAAAACCGCCGGCGGCTGAATCATAGAATTGCTCCACCATGGTAGTGGCGATTCGCCGGGCCAAAGCGGGCAAGGCAGCGACATCCGCGGACGGCAGCAGCGGGCCAGCCTGCGTTAAATCCATGATACCCATCAGCAGATAAGCATAATCTTCCAGAAAGCCGGGTACTGATGCCGCCACGCCACAGCGACTGACCCGCAGCAGTTGGCCTGCGGAATTCACATGGTGCGCAAATATAAACCGCACCGCCCTCATCGCCGCCGTGGCATACCTGGCCTCGGCCATCGCTGTGCCCGCAACGGCCAGGGCGGAAATCATCAGGCCATTCCAACCGGTAATGATTTTGTCATCCAGGGCCGGCGGCACGCGGCGGTCGCGCACGGCGGTGAGTTGTTCGCACAAGGTGTCGATACGTAACTGCAAAGTGGCGGGATCTTGCTTCATTTCAGAAGCCAGGTGCTGCAGCGGGGTGGCAATGTGCGGCACATTGGCACCTTCCCAGTTTCCGGCATCCGAAATGCCCAGGTACCTGGCCAAAAGCTGGTAATCTGCGGTGTCCGGCAGGGCCTGGCGAATTTCGTCGATGGACCATACGTAGAACTTACCTTCATGGCCCTGGGAATCGGCATCCAGTGTGCTGAAAAATGCGCCATCGGGTGCGGTCATTCGGCCGAGCCAGAAATCCAAGGTGCGGCGGGCCACGCGCTGATATTCCGGGCGATGCAGCACCATGGCGGCGCGGGCATAAATGCCGGCAAGCTGGGCATTGTCATAGAGCATTTTTTCAAAGTGCGGCACCAGCCAGCGCTGGTCGGTGCTGTAGCGGGCAAAGCCGCCGGCAATCTGGTCGTGGATTCCACCGGCAGCCATGCCATTGAGCGTACTGGTAAGCATGGTAGTGATGGCAGTGCGACTGATGGCTGCAAGCTGTGGATCGTGCTGCAGCGAGATACCGTCCGGCAGGTTCAGTTTGCGATCGTTGAGTTCGAGATAGCGCAGCAGCAGCGAAAGAAATTGGCTGGGCGGAAATTTTGGAGCGGTGCCGAAACCACCCCATGTTTCGTCGAATCGAGACTGGTGGTGGGCGATACAGGCGTGCAGGGCCTGAGGTAAAACCAGCGTGCTGCCGGCGGTGCCGGAACTGCGGTCATGTTCTTCCATGGCCCGTACCACGGTTTGGGCATGGGCCATGATTTCCTGGGGCCGATTCTGCCAGGCCTCCGCAATGGCATTTTCAAGCTGGGGAAAGCCGGGGCGGCCATAACCTTCCACCGGCGGGAAATAAGTTCCGGCATAAAAGGGTTGCAGGTGGGGGGTAAGCCAGACGCTCATGGGCCAGCCGCCGCTGCCGGAAATTAATTGGGTGGCCAGCATGTAGATTTCGTCCAGATCGGGCCGCTCTTCCCGGTCCACCTTGATGTTGATGAAATGCCGGTTCATGATGGCAGCAATGGCCGGGTTCTCAAAAACTTCGCGTTCCATCACGTGGCACCAGTGACAGGCGGAGTAGCCGATAGAAAGGAAAATCGGTTTGTTTTCGCGGCAGGCTCTTTCCAGAGCCTCCGGTCCCCACGGATACCAGTCTACGGGATTGTGGGCATGGGCCAGCAGATACGGACTTTGTGAACCGAGCAATCGATTGCCCGGTCGGGGCGTTTTGGCATCTGCATGAACCATGATGTAGGTCTCCACGGCCTTACTGATTCCAGAATACCAGAAATTTCGGGTTGGTGCGGGGCCTTGGGCGGCATCGATGCAATGCAGAGATGGATGGCGGGCTTCACCGATGGATGGAACTTCGGTGGCTTTGGGAGCATCGGATATAATATGGTTTGCGGCGAAGCATCGGCCGGGTACCATTCCGGAAACACCAACAATGCATTGCAGACACGTAAAACACCGGACCAAAATTCGCTGGAGTATTTCGGGGCTGGTGTTGACCGGGGTGGTGATAATTTCAGTAGCGTATGTTGCCTTGCTGGGGATGGGACATTGGCCGCAAAATCCAGCGCCGATCACGAATAGATTTTTTACGCTGCAGATGCCCGCACCGCCGCAGCCGGGTGTGCCCACCGAAAGAAAAATTTCGGCGTGGGTGGGCGTGATTTTCAAGGGTTCTTCTGCTGGTGTGCCTGCGGCGGAAAAGAGGCTGATAGCCGCCGGTGTTGCGGCCGTTCCGGCTCTGCGGCAGGCCATGGCCGGGCCTACGCGGCCATCGATTCGTGGGCGGCTGCGGCTGGTTTTAACAGCGATTGCCCGGACGGATGCCCTGCGTGGGCCGTTGATCACGCTGAAACTCCAAAAGGCCACGTTGCAGACGGTATTTACCAGGCTCTGTTTGCCGGTAGGGATACATCCGGATTTCTACCCGATGATGGAAAGCGGCGCACCTCCTCCACTGTGCTTCCAGCATGACTTTCTGAATATCAACATTCAACGCCAACCGTTCTGGCGGGTGATGCAATCCATGGCCCGACTTACCGGCGTAAGCCCTACCGCGAATGGTTTTTCCGGGCCGGGACTGCATATCGGGGCGCAGCCTCCTATGCTACCGGGAATCTTTAGCACATCCATGCCGGTAGATATCCAGGGAGCTTTTGTGTTTGCTCCACAATGGCCGTGGTACCCACCTGCGTCATGGAGAATTCCGCATTCGTCCCTGGGCCGGGAGATTCAATTGCGGGGCAGTCCAGTGCTTATCAGGCACCAGCTTCGAGCAGTCAACACACGCCGCGTTGGTGGTGCCGCGGCCGGCGACAAACTGCTTTTGCTGGTGAATGTGCTCTGGTGCCCGGCAGGGAATAGGCTCATCACGTTTGATCCGCTGCAAATAACCCAGGCCGTGGACAATACCGGACGATCGTTATTTGTTCCGGCCCGGCCAGATGTGCCCTGGAGGGCTAACTGGAACAGTTTCTGGAGCGCGTCGGGGCAGATGATTGTTTTCAACTGCCGGGTGTGGTTAAAGCAGCCGGCAGCCGGAGCAAAAGAGTTGAGGATGCTGCGTGGGAACTTTCCGGTGCGGTTATGTTTTGACCGCCGGGTATATCACATCAAGAATCTTTCCTCGGGTAAGGGGTGTTTGTATTGGCACGGTCTGAAGGTACGTTTTCGCCGGCCGGTTATGGCAGCGGCGGCATCCGGCCCAGGGCACCAGTCGCAGTGGCGGGTGCGTTTGTGGATAGATTCCGATGTAGCGAGCCGACGGCAACGTTTACAGGCGGGTAATTTGGGCAAGCAGTTTGAGGAAATGGGGGCCATTAAATTTTTTGCTGCGGACGGCCGATGTCTGGCCGCCAGCCTGATGGGCAGCTATTACGGGGCCAACTGGAAAGGTTCCTACAAATATGACATCATCGGTGGCCGGCCCGTTGGTGCCCGGATTACGTTGTATCAGCAGACGAATGTGCAAATCAGCGTACCTTTCGTTTTGAAAAACGTGCCGTTGCCTCGTCCAAAGTAACGACCCGAACATCCATTAACGCCGCAGCTTGCCTGTCATAGTGGGTTTTGGTACGAACAAGTTTTAGTCAGGCGTTTATGCGGCCAGAGTGCTGTAATGAAGGGCAGCAGTGCTATTCCAGTGGCGGTGATGGTCGCGGTTGTCCCATGAGTCTGGTGGCGGTAAAGTTGCAGAGAGCAACTGGACGTTTCGCCGCCATGGAGCCGCTATGCTGCTGGAAAAAATCATTCATCAAGCTCGCCAGCGGCCCAATGATATTGCCGTCGTGGACGATCAGCGGAGCATTTCATTTAGGCAACTGATGATGGCTTCACAGATGATGGCCGGTTTTGTGGACCAGGCCATGCCCGGTACCGATCGCGTGGGCCTGCTTATTCCCCAGTCGGCGGGGTTTGCGGTGGCGTTTCTGGGGTCGCGCTGGACCGGGCGCATGGTAGTGCCGCTGAATTATCTGTTCAAGGTTGATGAACTCTTGCCAATTGCCCGCGCGGCGGAATTAAAATACGTGATTACCATCCGGTACTTTAAGGCGCTGGCCCAGGGGTTGGAGCAGGCCGGGGTGCGGGTGCTTTTTATAGAAGATATGCGGTTTGGGGCGTTGTGGCCGCGGATGAAGGCCTGGGCGAGGCGACGGCGTTTGCCGGAGCGCCGCCCCGATGAGGTGGCCGCGATTTTATACACCAGCGGCACCAGTGCGGTTCCCAAGGGCGTCATGCTGACCAACAGCAATCTGGATTCCAATGCCGCCGATGCTATTGAACATGCCCGTTTTAACGATCAGATGACTTTTCTTGGCGTGTTGCCGATGTTTCATACGCTGGGATTGATGGCCTGCTTTCTGGTGCCGCTGAGTTTGGGTTGCAAGGTGGTATATCAGGCACGCTTCAATCCGGCGGCCGTGCTGGAGGCCATCAAAAAGCATCACGTGGAAGTGCTCATCGCCGTACCCACCATGTATGCGCTGCTGGCCAATTGCAAAAGTGCCACGCGCGATGGTCTATCCAGTGTGCGGTATGCTATCAGCGGCGGGGAACCGCTGCCCCTGGCGCTGGTGGAAAAATTCCGCGATCAGTTCGGCATTCCCCTGCTGGAAGGTTTTGGTTTAACGGAAACATCGCCTATTGTGACATTATCCACACCATGGGCCTGCAAGCCCGGCTGCGTGGGCCGGCCTATTCCGCATCAGCAACTGCGCATTGTCAACGAAAACGGCGAAAATCTGCCGGTGAATCAGGATGGTGAACTATGGATCAAAGGCCCCAATGTAATGCGGGGTTATTACCATGATCCCGAAGCCACCGCGGCGGTGCTGACGCCGGATGGATGGTTTAAAACCGGCGACATTGCGCGAATTGATGCGGACGGCTTTCTGGCCATCACCGGACGGAAAAAGGAAATGATTATCATGGCCGGCGAAAAAATAGCCCCCGGCGAGATTGAGGATATCATTCGCAAACACCCCGCCGTGTTGCTGGTGGCCGTGATTGGGGCCAAAGACCCGCAACGTGGCGAAGTGCCGGTGGCCTTTGTGCAGTTGGAGCCTGGCCTGGCACAGCGACCCACCGCCCAGGAGATTCGGGTGTTTGTGCGTTCCCGGCTGGCCCCGTATAAGACTCCGCGGGATGTGTATTTTGTTGACGACATGCCGCGATCGCCCACCGGCAAGATATTAAAGAGGGCGCTGGTGATTCCTGCAACCGGGCCGGTGAACCAGGCTGTAACGGAATAACCGGGAAGTTGCCTTTGCCGGCGGCCCACGATTCAAGGTCGGCCGGCAGATCAAAAAGCTGGAATAACAGCATGAGTCAGCGAGTTTTATACACTCTTGGCCACTCTACCAGAACGTGGAAGGCGTTTATCGCCTTGCTCAAGGCGTGGAAAATTCAGGAACTGGTGGATGTGCGCAGCGTTCCGCGGTCCCGGACATTTCCGTGGTTTGAGAAAACGCGGATGGAAAAAGCATTGCCACGGGCCGGCATTACGTATACGCATCTGGCGGCATTGGGCGGTTTGCGGCACGCGAATAAGAGTTCCATTAATACCGGCTGGCAGAATAAGAGTTTTCGCGGTTACGCTGATTACATGCAGACCGACGATTTTCAACTGGGCTTGCGACAACTCAATCGCCGTCGCAGGAAGCATCGGGTTTGTGTGATGTGCAGCGAAGCGGTTTGGTGGCGGTGTCATCGGCGGATAATCGCCGACGCCGAAGTGGCGGTGCGGATTCCGGTTCGGCACATCATGACGGATAAGTCTGCGCCGCGTCACGAGCTTACCGCCTTTGCAAAAATTCAGAGAACCAAAGGATGTGCTCCACGGCTTACGTATCCCAGTCCATAATTACCGGTTTGGTCATGCCGGCGAAGTTTGCGTGAGGGCCGCGTCGCTGTAGATCTGGAGAAGATTCTTGCCCTGAAGGTCATAGTGTAGACTCAATGAAAGCAAATTTTACGGCGTGCAGGGCGTTTGGCGGCATCGACAAAGGCTTCCGATGCCGCAATTACCATCGTTATGACACGGTACCAAGCAGCAAGCCGGCCAACTGTTGGCCTTAATTTCATGGAGACGGTTGCGGGGTATCGGAAAAAACCGTTAACAGCAATTCGGAATCGTCAATCAGCCGGTAAACAGGCTTCCGGCCCGAAAGCCTTTCGCTTTCGGCCAGGATAATCGGGACACCATCGCCGCGCTTCTCCATAAAATATCCACGTTCAATACCGCCGTGAATTTCAACCATGGGGGTCTTGGCAAGCAGGCTGGTAATAAGTTCATTGCGTGTTACCTGGCGGAAGGCCATGCTTTCAACCGTAACGGTGTTGGGTAATGCCCCTGGTGAATATAGCTCGAGGCGGTCATCAAAAATAAAAAACCGTATTTTGGAACCAGCAATGGAATAATCACGATGGGCCACGGCATTGACAATGGCCTCAAAAATAGCCCGCTCACTGAACTGTGGCTTATCCACACGATAGGGCAGCTTCTGGGCACGTACCGTTTGGTTACGTTTCAGGAACGCCAGGGCCTGGGTAATCTGTGAATCCAGCGGCCCCACGATTTCCTGCGCGTCGATTTGATAATTTGTATCCTGCCTGGTACCCCGATAGCGTACTGCCTGGATAAAGGCACTGGGAAGAAAACGCTCCGGATGCTCACAACAGAATAAAATTCCCGCCACTGAAGCGCAAATGGCCCCACCATCTTCGCGAGTCAGGAGGTTTCGCTTCAACAGAACTGCCTCGGCCAGTTCACTGGATCGCGTAATATACCTTTCCCACAGAGATCGCGAAAAATCCGCCAGGCTGGAACCGGGAACCGGTTGTTCCTCAAATCGAATCAGCCGGGCCTGACTCCGTTGCTGGAAGAGGCGAGCCAGATAGTCCGGCGGCATCTTGCGTTTAGAGCTGCCCTGCCGGTGAAAATAGCCGCTGGGGCTTTCGTGCACAAAAAGGCTGCGTGGAATGTCTACTTTCAATACTGCCCGCAAAGCTCCAGTGCGGTCCGGCAATTGCATCCGGAACGATCTGAATATGACCGGCGGTCTGATGCTTTCGTTGCATATCTCAAAAACATAACGTTCCACCGCCTCAAGCTTACCAATATCAATTCCTTCGATGTCCCGTGACTTATCGTCTACGCCCAATACCAGCACGCCCTCATGTGTATTGGCCATCGCCGCCACATCATCCGCCAGATCGTTACGTTTGGGTTCAGCCACACGGTCCCCCTTTAACCGAACCACCTTGAGTTCCAGGGAAGTATCTTCTCCCAACTCTATTTTTTTCAGCAGTTCCTCCGGACTGTCAAACATGGTGCGGCTCCTGTAGAATGCGGCGATACCGTTCTGCCAACGCTTTGCGCCCGCCCTTAAAATACCACAGATTATATTTCTGGCATCCATCACCCGCAGGCATACATACCTTCATATGCGACTGGCCACCCCGCGCACGAAGCATCACCAGATCCACATCACCGTTTACCACGATGCCGGCGTGTGCGAGTGAAAGTCAAACTTCCACCAACGTGCGCCTTTCCATGCTCCAATCATACCTGAAATCCTTTTTCATTACCGACTGATCCTACCATATTTCAACCATCCATACCCTTCTGAACACCACCGCGAAATGCCGCGGGAACGGACACAAAATACGGCAATCAGGACAAAGGTTGTGCTGGGTTAAAAACGCCCGGCAGCGCACAATATGCGACTGGATCCTGCGTGCTGCCCGCCATTAAAAAAAGCCCCCGAATCACCTGCGGGTGATCCGGGGGACAAGGGAGCATTAAGGAGGTTTTCTATATAGGCCCTGGTCCGGGCCAGTTATTGGCTTTTTTGGACAAACACAAAACGTTCCACGCCGTTGGGACTCCGCAGCGAGAGGCGAATACCTTTGGTCAAATTAACCTGATGCAACGCCTTGACAAACTCCGCCGGCGAATTCACGCGGTGTCCTTGTACGCTCAAAATGACATCACCGGGACGAATGCCCACGCTGGCGGCGACCCCGTTGGGATTCACCGTTTTAATGAGTACGCCATGCGGCGCGGCCATGTGATAGCTGCGGGCCAGGTTATGCGTTACCGCGGTTACCGCGATGCCCAGACTGCCGGAATGGGCCGTTTGGCCGGGCATACTGCCACCGCCCATTTCCACCTGGGCCAGCGTGGCGGGTTGAGTTCCCACCGCAAAAGTCAGGTTGAGTTTTTTGCCGTTGCGAAACAACCTCAACGTAACTTTTTTACCGGGGTGGGTCATGGCCACTTCATCACGCAACTGGTTCATGGAAAGGATTTTTTTTCCGTCAAAGGCAATGATGATGTCGCCACGGCGCAAACCAGCATGGGCTGCCGGTGTAGAAGGATCTACCTGTTCCACCAGCACGCCGTGGCGGCCTTTGTAGTGGAAACTTTCAGCCACTTTCCGGACCTGTCCGTGCCGCACATCGGCGATGCTGACTCCCAGGTAACCGCGTACCACTTTGCCATGCTTTATAAGCTGCCCGGCTATGTACTTGACCTCGCTGGAGGGAATGGCAAAGCCGATGCCGTTGAAGGAACCGGTATTGGTGGCTATGGCACAGTTGATGCCGATGACATGCCCCTTCATATTGACCAGCGGTCCACCGGAATTGCCGGGGTTGATGGCGGCGTCGGTCTGAATGTAATCCTGGTAGGTAAGGCCCTGAAGCTCGGGATTGTGAGCACCGATAATATCCAGATTTTTGCGCCCCTTGGCGGAGATGATGCCCTGGGTCATGGTGTGTTTGAAGCCAAAGGGTGAGCCAAACGCCAGTACCCAATCACCCACTTTCATGTTGTGGGAATTGCCGAAGGAGGCATAGGTAAGATCCGGAGCATTAATTTTCACCACGGCCAGATCGGTCTTGGGGTCTGTACCTACCACCGTGGCTTTGTACACCCGGCCGTCGGCCAGTGTTACCTTGATGGACTGTGCGCCAGCCACCACGTGGTTATTGGTAACAATATATCCCTTCGGGCTGATGATAAGCCCGCTGCCGGTACCGTAGATTTTTTCCGCCGGTGAGGGTTGTCCCTGCTGGGGAATCAGGGGAAACGCACCTGGCGGAAGCATTTTCTGCAGGCCCGGCGGAAGGTTCAGTGGCCCAATGCCATTGCCTATGGGGCCTTGCATGGTTTTGATGATATTGATATTGACCACGGCATTTTTAATGGAATGATGGACGGCCTGAAATGCTTCCGAGAGGCTTTCGGCGCTGCTGACCAGACTCGGATCAATCGGTGCGGTGGGGTGGCCACCCATCGCCGAATTCGCGGTAGCCGCCCATAAACCCCAGCCCTGGGGACGGATGCCGGCCAACATCGAGCCCACGGCCAAGGCGGCCGCCGCGCTAACCGCCAGAATCAGATGACTTTTTTTGGTTTTACTTGGCATAAAAAATCTCCATTTTTAAGTGCCTGCTGCTTAAATCCGCCGGTTTATCAGCCATTCAGGCCGCAGCGGGTTGGCCAACGGCACCGCGCCGTCCGGCCACCCTACCTAGTTGCCGTAAGGCCCCAAGGCTTTCACATGGCCTGGCCCAGAGTCCAACGGGCCGGCTACTGCCCCTCTTTCATCGTATACCCATGCTTAGGCAGTGGATATTGCCGGTTTTTTACCGCATTTACATAACGCTCAACCGCCTGGAAGATCACCGCGGGTATGTCGGCCATTTTTTCGACAAACCGCGGCGGCTTATCCGTAAAACCCAGTAAATCGTGCAATACCACCACGTGACCGTGGCAGGATGGTCCGGCTCCACATCCCAGCACCGGACAATCAGTAGCCGCCACCACCCGACTGCTAAGAGCATCCGGCACAGCTTCCAACAGCAGCATATCCGCACCGGCCCGCCACAGGGTTACGGCATCATTGACGATTTTGTCCGCATCTGCGGTCGACCGGCCCTGGGCTTTGTAGCCTCCGTGCTGCGCGGCCCTTTGCGGCAACAGGCCCAGATGGGCACACGTGGGAATTCCCGCCGCATGCATGGCGGCAATAATCGGTGCGTGGCCGGCATCACATTCAAGTTTCACCGCGTCTGCCTGGCCATGGGTCAGCAGGCGTGCGGCATTGGCCACGGCGGCATCCGGTGTGGCATAACTGGCAAAGGGCATATCCGCCAGCACAAACGATTGGGGTGCGCCGAGCCGCACCGCACGCGTGATGGTCAACATGAAATCCATGGTGGCGTGAATGGTAGAATTTTCGCCTAAAACCGTCATCGCCGCCGAATCGCCAACCAGTAAAATATGGACGCCGGTGCCGGCTAAAATCCGGGCCAGTGAATAATCGTAGCAGGTGAGCATGGCAATAGGCTCGGCCCGGCTGCGCATGTGCTGCAGGGTTTCCAGCGTGATATTCTCCGGCGAAGGGGCAACAGCCGGTCTGGCTTTAAGAACTGGTTGCTTTGGTAATGTCATCAAAACCTCGCTTGGTGTGGATCACCGCTGATGGACTGTTACGGTCCGCAGCAACTGCTTTCATCGGACGTGCCGCCGAAACGCCTTTCCCGCGATGCATAGCTGGCCAGAGCCTTGTCAAATTCCACTTCCGTAAATTCCGGCCATAAAACATCGGTTACGTACAGTTCTGCATAGCTGATCTGCCAGAGCAGGTAATTGCTCACCCGCATTTCGCCGGCGGTGCGGATGAGTAAATCCGGATCGGGCATGCCCGCGGTATAGAGATGATCGGCCACCATCGCCTCATCAATTTGCTGCGGGTTTACCGTGCCGGCGCGGACCTTGGCGGCGATGGCGCGTACAGCATCGACAATTTCCGTGCGCGAACCGTAGTTTACCGCCAAACACAGGGTCATACCGGTATTTTTTTCCAGGGCCGCGGTGGTGTAGTCAATTTCCCGGCAAACGGCGGGCGGCAGGCCGTCGCGGCGGCCAATCTGGATGAAGCGAATATTGTTTTCCATCATCACCGGGCGCTGGCTGACCAGATATTCCTGGTAAAGCTGCATCAATTGATTGACTTCTGCGGCCGGGCGCTTCCAGTTTTCAATGGAAAAGCTGTAGAGTGTTAATTGCTCCAGATGCAGCCGGGCGGCATGTTCCACGGTGGTGCGGGCTGTGTTGGCTCCCGCCCGATGGCCCATCGGCCGCGGCAGACCGCGATTGGTGGCCCAACGCCCATTGCCATCCATGATAATTGCCACATGCCTGGGCATGCGCATGGCTCCGCCCGGGGTGGATGAGCCAGACTGGATTTTCACATCAATTGTCATGGCAGTACCTGTGCATTGGTAAAGCCGCTGGTGCCGGGCTGTGCCAGCACGGACGTCAGACCACCAGGGTTTGTCGCCGGTCCGGGCCTACACTCACCAGCTTCAGCGGCACGCCCACATATTCCGCTATACGCTCAAGATACCTCCGGGCGCTGGGCGGCAAGCCGGCCAAATCCGACAGGTGATCCAGCGGTTCATGCCAGCCGGGCAATTCTTCATATACCGGCTCTGCGCAGGCCAGGCCTTCCGCATCTGGATCAAAGCCGGCCTGTTCCCGACCGCCGATTTTATACCCCACGCACATCTTCAGGGTGTCAAAAGTGGAAAGCACATCCAACAGTGTGATGCACAGGCCGGTGGCTCCAGCCAGCCGGGCGGCATAGCGCACGGCCACCAGGTCGATCCAGCCGCAGCGCCGCGGCCGGCCGGTGGTGGTGCCGAATTCATGCCCGCGCTGGCGAATTTTTTCGCCAATGGCATTTTCCTGTTCCGTGGGAAAAGGCCCTGCACCCACCCTTGAACTGTATGCCTTCACCACTCCCAGCACGGATTTGACCGCAGATCCGGGCACGCCGGTGCCCGCGGATAAGCCGCTGCCGCAGTTACTGCTGGTAACGTAAGGAAAGGTGCCATGATCCAGATCCAATAATACGGCGTTGGCCCCTTCAAAAAGCAGGCGTTTTTTGGCCGCCAATGCTTCATGGAGCATGTGCACGCTGTTGCATACATAAGGTTTAAGCTGCTGGCCGCAACTGCGGTACTGTTCAAAAATGGGTTCCCAGTCCAGGGGCGGGGCCGCGTATAAGCCCGAGAGCAGGCGATTTTTTTCGGCGATGATCCGCGGGAGTTTTTCCCGCAGGCGATTTTCGACAATAAGATCGGCCATGCGAATAGCATTGCCCCGGCCGGCCTTGTCGGCGTAGCATGGGCCGATACCGCGGGCGGTGGTGCCGATTTTTTTCCCGGCCAGTTGCGTTTCGGAAAGCTGATCCTGCAATTTGTGATAGGGCAGCACCACATGGGCAGCCGAGGAAATTCGGAAGTTTTCGCCCAATTCGAGGCCACTGCTCATCAAATCATCCATCTCCCGCAGGAGTTGAATGGGATCAATCACGACCCCGTTGGCCAGCACGCAAACGCATTCGGGGCGCAGCACTCCGCTGGGCAGCAGATGAAAGGCATATTTTTTTTCACCTACTTTGACCGAATGGCCGGCATTGCTGCCGCCGTTCCAGCGAATGACATAATCAAAGCGTTTGGTGAGTAAATCAACAATTTTACCCTTGCCTTCGTCACCCCATTGCAACCCCACTACCGAGGTATTTCCCAATTCTCCCAAACGCGATAAATCCGGCTGCATAACTGGCCTTTTGTTGGTGAACCATTGGAACTCCACAAGAGGTTGGAGGATACCCTTTTGCGGCCTGGCTTGCAACATGCGGCTGAGGGTGCGGAGGATGACGGGGGCGCGGGCTGCGGCCCGCGAGAACAGGCGAACAGTAGAACAGTTGAGCAGTAGAGCCGACGAAGACGGGGCGCGGGCGGCGGACTGCGAGGCGGGAGTCGGGAGTCGGGGATTAAACACGAAGCGACGAAGGCACGAAGAAATTTAATGAGAACGGGGGCGCTTTGCGAGAGAGTAGAAAGTCGAGAGTAGAATCCCGATGGCTTTTTCCCTAACGTATCGAGGATTTCGGCATCCATGCCGAAAAGGGGAACGAAGCGATCAGCTTTCAGCGATCAACGGTCAGCTTTTAATGGTCAGTAAACTGTTTTTCACCGCAGAGGCGTCCCGATTACTAAATGTTATTAAAGGCAACCGGGATAAACTTCGGACGCAGAGAACGACTATAAAACGCCACAATAGCTGCGAGAACGCATTGCCGACAATGTGAATGCACTTCCACTTTTGGGTTGTAGATCCGTTGACGGCGACTGTTACACATATTTACTTTTCAGGCGGAACGAGGCTTTGCGGCACAAGGCGGCGAAGCCGGTAACTAGGGGTTCCGCTGGATAGTGGTAGGAAAGGTATGGGGGAGGATAAGGCGAAGCGGTCAGCTTTCAGCGGTCAGCTATCGGCGGTCAGCGGTCAGGGAAAACGACGGGATTAAACACGAAGCGACGAAGACGCGAAGAAAATTGATGTGCACGAGGGCGCGGTGCGAGAGAGTAGAAAGTCGAGAGTAGAATCCCGATGGCTTTTTCCCTAACGCAGAGGCCTGTCCCGGCCGCGCCAGGAGATTTCGGCATCCATGGCTTCCCGATTGGCGACTCCTGTCACAAAGGCCTGTCCCGGCCGCGCCGGGAGATTTCGGCATCCGTGGCTTCCCGATTGGCGACTCCTGTCACATCGGGATTTCGGCATCCGTGCCTTCCCGATTGGCGACTCCTGTCACAAAGGCCTGTCCCGGCCGCGCCGGGAGATTTCGCCATCCGTGCCTCAATCCCGATAGCTTTTTCCCTAACGCATCGGGATTTCGGCATCCGTGCCTTCCCGATTGGCGACTCCTGTCACATCGGGATTTCGGCATCCGTGCCTCAACGGGGCGCGGGCAGCGGCCCGCAGTCAGCGTTCAGCTTTCAGCGGTCAGGACGGTGACAAATTGGAAGGGGTAAACGGATTTCAGATTTGAAAATTTGAAAATTATAGATGCGCGGGCGTGGGTAGGGAGGAGGTAAAGACTCCCGCCCCCTTTAATCATCCCGCTGGGACGATTACATGCTTCGCCGCTGCGCTCCACGCCGGGCCGCATAACGTGCCACGCACCCACGACGGCGGTGGCCGACAGGCTCCTGCTGCTATTTGGCCGTTACGGCACACCACGGTTTGTGCGATCCGACAATGGCCCGGAGTTTATCGCCAAGGCCCTGATGCGGCGGTTGAAACAAGCTGGGGTGATTATACGGCACATTGCTCCCGGCAGCCCATGGCAAAATGGAATAAATGAACGGTTGAACGGGACGCTGCGTCGGGAGTGTCTGGACATGGAAACATTTGGTACCGTAGCGCATGCACAGGCCGTTTGCCAATTGTATCGTCGGGAATACAACCGGCGACGTCCGCATTCAAGTCTGCAATACCGTACGCCCGTTGAGTTTGCCATGCGCAACGCGGGGGCGGTTTCTTCCACCCGCCCCCGAACCCCCACCCGGCCTTGCCGCTCTACTCCCTCCGGTCGCGGCGCAGTCCTGGCAAGACCGATCCCGGGATTCCGCAATATACGTGTACGTAGAAATGTTATACTATTAAAGTGATGTGAATGTGTGTGAAACCTATACGTTCAAGTGGAGTCATAAATGGGGGATGGACAGTAGAGTCAAAAGGAAACCATCAAATGAATAACAGCGTCCTCCAAAAAACAGATCGCCTCTATCGCCGGCGAGGTCCCGATGCATCGGGACAACTCTCCTCCCTCATGGAGCCGGGCAATAACTTCGCATGGGTGGCCCGATTGCTTCCCCAAAATACCACCGCTCCACGTCCATCCAAGGAGGACATTTTAACTTTGGTTAAGTAGCGGACATTTTAACTTTGGTTTGACATTTCCTCATTTCAGACTTGTAAATTAAAGGATTGGCCATTATCTTTTAATTTGTGCTGTAAAATTTAAAGTTTGTTTAAAAAGGTACATCGTATGCAGCGGGGATTGACGGGCCACTATATTGCACTTCCTTCGGCAGGGGAAAACGCTCTCGCATTTGTACCCAATCCACTGCCGCCTAATCCGCCGTTAAACTTGGATAGAGGGTTACAAGACCTCCTCGATAAAGCTACTCTCGCCCTCGGGCGCCTGGATGGCTTGGCCAGCGCCCTGCCCGACCCGGCAATATTTCTCTATTCCTATCTTCGTAAAGAGGCGGTGCTTTCTTCCCAGATTGAAGGGACACAGTCTAGCCTTTCGGATTTATTGCAGTTTGAGGTCGGGGGTGTTGCCGGTGTACCTTTGCACGATGTGCAGGAGGCTTCAAATTACGTGCAGGCCATGACCTATGGCCTCAAGCGGATGCAAGATATTCCACTTTCCATCAGATTGCTCAAGGAAATCCATTGTGTGCTGTTGTCCAAAGGGCGTGGGAGCACGGCAGAACCGGGCGAACTACGACGTTCGCAGAATTGGATTGGCGGCATGCGTCCGGGAAACGCCGTGTTCGTTCCTCCACCCGCAGATCAGATTTTGGATTGCTTTGGCGCCTTGGAAAAATTTCTTCATAACGACCCTGTTAAAACTCCGTTTCTTATTAAAGCCGCTCTGGCGCATGCGCAATTTGAGACCATTCACCCGTTTCTCGACGGGAACGGACGCCTGGGGCGGTTACTCGTTGCTCTACTCCTATGCGCCGAGGGTGCACTTCACGAACCGTTATTGTACCTGAGTTTGTATTTAAAACAGCACCGCCAACAGTATTATGACCTTCTGCAATCCGTCCGTCTGACTGGCGATTGGGAAACGTGGCTGCAGTTCTTTCTGACGGGTGTGGAGCAAACTGCAACACAGGCGTCACAGATCGCAAGGCGGCTGATAACGTTGGCCGGCGATGACGAGAAACGCATTGCGACCATCGGAAAACCGGCAGGGTCGGCACTGCGGATACACCGCCTCCTGCAGCGGCAACCCATCCTTTCTATCGCCGGCGCGGCCAAGGTCTTGCACTTGACCGTGCCGACTGTAACCGCCTCCCTTGGGCGACTTGAACAAATGGGCTTGGTGCGCGAGGTTACAGGACGTGAGTATGGTCGACTTTACGCGTACGATCATTACCTTAAGACTTTGAACGAAGGAACCGAACCGTTGTCCTGACATTCCGCGGAGCAACGGGCCACTGTGTTGTAGTTGAAGCAGTAACTACTGCTTAAATGCGTAAATTAACGATAGTATTTCTAAGTTGCGCCCCCTTCGCTTCTCGTTTCCGCCATTTGAACGGCTTGGCATTCTGACTGTATGCGGCAATGAACGCCTCAATGGCCCGACGTAGTTCCTCGGTGCTGGTGGTACTTAAGCCCCGCGGTGCTTTGCGGGATAATATCCCAAACCAGATTTCCACTTGGTTGGGACGGCGGCGGTTGTGGGGGTATTATTTTCCATAAACTGATGTAGGCGGAGTATGGGGAGGGATAATTTCAGGAGACAGAATGCAGAAGTCAGGAGGTCCCGATTGCTTGCTCCGTACCGCAGAGGCCTGTCCCGGCCACGCCGGGAGATTTTTCACCACAGAGGCCATCCCGATGGCTAAATGTTATGAAAGGCAAGCGGGATAAACTCCGGGCACAAGGGGTTCGGGTGCGGCTACGCTGCGAGACGGGAGTTTGGCGATTCAACATCCCGATAAAAATCGGGATAAACTCCGGGGTCGAAGGGGATGCACCGCAGGGGAAATTTTACGCAGAGACACGGAGATCGCTGAGGACGACGGGGGCGCGGTGCGAGAGAGTAGAAAGTAGAATCCCGATGCGCTGGTCCTCCAGCATCGAGGATTTCGCCATCCATGGCTTCCCGATTGGCGACTCCTGTCACAAAGGCCTGTCCCGGCCGCGCCGGGAGATTTCGCCATCCATGGCTTCCTGATTGGCGACTCCTGTCACAAAGGCCTGTCCCGGCCGCGCCGGGAGATTTCGCCATCCATGGCTTCCCGATTGGCGACTCCTGTCACAAAGGCCTGTCCCGGCCGCGCCGGGAGATTTCGCCATCCATGGCTCCACGGCGATGGCTTTTTCCCTAACGCAGAGGCCTGTCCCGGCCGCGCCGGGAGATTTCGGCGTCCATGCCTTAATCCCGATGGCTTTTTCCCTAACGCATCGAGGATTTCGGCATCCATGCCTTAATCCCGATGGCTTTTTCCCTAACGCATCGAGGATTTCGGCATCCATGCCTCAACATTAGAGATCAAGGAATATAATGGGGAAAAGAGCGGCCACCGGAGTGGACGGCGTACAAAATTACAGACAGGAATGTCTGTGCTACTTTTTTTGCCGCGGTTGGAGGGGCCCAACCGGCTACTGGGGCGGGCAAGATGCCCGCGGTCCCAGGAAACAAGCGAGAAATACCTCAGTAGATCGGCTTGGTGGGAAAGTAAACCCGGTAACAGTTCTTCGGCGCAAATCACAAAAGAGCACTTCAGGGTTATCGGAAATAGTCGGCTTATTATCGGGAATCTTTAAGGTCAAGGTATTGTCGCCCTCCAGTTCGATATTGCCTGCGTTGAGGCAACTGTGCAATAGAAATGGTTAAATCCATCAATTTTATTGTTTCTCAAAATCGTAGCTTTCAAACTTTAACGTCCGGCAGTTTTCGGTTACGTCGCGAACCGTCTTGTCTGATGCGCCCTCGGCCAAGTCCGCACGAATTTCGATGGTGATTTCAACCTTGGACCCGACCAGGCCGGTTAAATGCTGGACAACTTCTTCGGCGACTCTGCCGGCATCACGGCCAAGGCGAAGTGGATCCACTTTTACAGAACCGTGGAAACGGCGGAGTGCGGGTGCTGTGGCTGGCGCAGCCGGGTCGCAACCAATCTGGTAAGGTGCGCTGCCGATAGCCGCAGGCCCGGGTGGCGGGATGCCGGGAACCGATGCCGTTGTTGACGCTGCTTGTCGATCAGCCGCAAGTTGGGCTGCTGCAGCTTCAGGTTTCACCAGGAGAGCACGGTCATCCGCGATGACGCGGATTGATTGTCCGGCGCGTAATCCTTGATAACGTTTGCGCGGTTCGTCCCAGCCTTCGGCATAGGCAAAAGTCTCCGTCTGCCACATAAGACTGGCAACGCCTTCCTGGATGGCGGCAAACAGCACCTGCTGGTCCCGGAGCCTGGGCAGGTAGAGATACCTGGCAAAATCATCCGCAAGTTGCTGAAGGTGCACGTGATTGCCACGCCACAGGGGAATGCGATCCAGTTCCATTCGCAACCGGACCGCACCCATTTGCACCAGCAGCGATTCTTCGTTCTTGAGCTTCCTGGCGGCGCGCGTGGCGAGGCCCTCGTTCCCCTGCAGTTTCAGTTCTGTCCATGATACGTCGCCCTTCGGATTGGCCTGGCCGGGAACCAGCAGCCACTGATATGCTTCGGAGATTCGCAAATCGACAGCTTCGTGGGCGCTCTTTTTCTTCGTCTCGGCCTGGCGTTTTTGGAATTCGTCGAGATTCAGCGTCGCGTGGTCGTCCGAGATAGATGACCACGCGAGGTACTGGCGCACCGACAGTTCCAATTCGCTCAGGCGGTTGACATCGGCGGCAAGAAACACCAGCGCGTTCTTATACTTTCGCGGGGTCGTTCCGCACGTATCAAGAATCGTCTCTGCTTCACGGCGGGCGGCACTGGAACCATTGCCATTTTTTGAATGCCCAAACTCCGGCCCCAAGATTACAAGGCGGGCGTCCTTCTCGTCGAGAATGTCGCTGCCTGGCACGCAAGCATGGATTTTGGAGAAATCTGCTCGCGTACGGGCTTGCTCCCGCAGGCGTTTGATAATCTCGGCGGAAATCTGGTCATCACTTAATTGTCCGGCCCGGTCGTCGGCCAAGCGGGTCACGGTTGGCTGAGTCGAGTACCAGTAGCGTTTGCCATCCACATAAAGGTAGGTCGCGCTGTCGGTCAGCCGCCGCAGCGCATCGCCAAATGTGGCGACTACCTCGCCGGGTTGCACGCACCCAAGTTTTACCTGACGGTCGTCAATGCCTTTATGAGCGGCCCGGAGTGTCGGGGCCGATCCCATGTAGATGGTTCTGGACACGCGGCGACAAGCCGAATATCGCCCAAGATTGGGGTTATCGCGGTCAAGGCTAAGCGGCAGTGAGTTCGGGCCATCTACATCTTTTTCCAGTACCGGCACCCACTGGTCATCAAGATAGCGCGTCAATTCGAACTGCACAAGCTGATCATCAATCGGGACGTTGCCAGGCATAATCAGCAGATTGCCGTCCTGCCGTTCCCACAGCGAATGGATGACAGTGGCCATCAGGCGCAGTACACCGCGGGTGCGCTGGAATTTATCCAGTGTGGACCAGTCGTTGTAAAGCCGGTCGAATAATTCCGGGTGAATCGGATAGGCCATTTTGATGCGGCGCTGGTAATCCGTTTCGCGACATTCAGAGGGAAATTCTTGCTGCTGCGAGCCGTAAAAATCCACAAAGGCGCGGGCAACGGCATCGCGTGCTATGAATTGATCGCCAGAAAGCGGCTGGAACAACCGCCGTCGGACGATTTCAAAGCCTTCATCCGGGGTGGCCGGCCGCCAGGATGCTTCAATCCGACCAATGGCATTTTTCAGTCGCATCAACGCCTCGCGGCCGCGCTCCCCGCCGACCTCAATATCCGTAACAGCCCGATCCATTCGCTGATGAGGGCTTTCTGATGCTGGAATGCTAACCACGACCAACGTGTTCTTGGCCGCCTTGGCCGCTTCAGTAAGGGCCTGGGCAAAGGTAAATTGCGTATCAAAGGTTCCGGCAGGCAGGTCCGCGGCGCCATGAAGCTGCCGGGCGTAGGCAACCCATTCGTCAATGAGGATCAGGCACGGACCGTATTTGTTGAATATCTTCGTGAGCGTAGCACCGGGATTGGTCGCATGTTCATCGTCCTCTTTTACGAGATTGTAAGCCTCTTTTCCGCCGAGTTGCCAGGCAATTTCTCCCCAGAGCGTGCGAACAGTGGTACCGTCCGGCTTTTCATGCGGTTTGCCGGGGGAAACCTGCGTGCCGACAAAAACAGCTCGGCGGACGTTTTTCGGCATGGTGACATTCAATTCCTTGACCAGATCCTCAGCGCCTGGGAGCTCGGCGGGCGATGTGCCGGAAAACAGGTGATACAGGGCGAGCAAAGAATGCGTTTTACCGCCACCAAAATTGGTCTGCAATTCCACCACCGGGTCACCGCCGTTGCCAGCCAATCGCAGCACAGCCTGCGAAAGCAGACGGCGAAGGCCCGCAGTGATAAACGTACGGCGGAAGAATTCGACGGGATTCTTATATTCATCCGAGCCTTCACCCTGGTAGACCTGCCAAAGATCGGCAGCAAACTCAGCCTGCTGGTAGCGGCCACTGGCAACATCCGGGTGCGGGGTGGCAACCTCGCGCCACGGCTTCAAGCCGCCCTGGGGCTTCCCTTCGGTCGCCTGGAAAGCCTTTTTTCGCATCTCCGATCGGCGCTGCTCATCAAACATAGTGCGCATAACATCCATGCGCATCTGGCCGACCTGGGCGGCGGCATCGGCGGCGGAAACCGCATTAAGCAACCGTTCGATGGAATCCAGAGCACGGATGGCGTCGTTACTGCTGAATTGCTCGTGGTGCGCCCACTGGTTACGGATGGTACGAAGTTCGCTGACGATGCTGCGTTCAGCGGGGCCGAGCACATTGCGAAAAACGGTGTTCCACTGATCCCAAAGGACATTAAGCAGTATGTGTGGGTCATCCAGATTCGCCGGCCTAGAGGGCGGCCTTCCAAGCCGATTCTCGGCGGTGGGCAGACCGTTTTGCCAGTTATCGCTCAATTGCGACTTCATTTCGCGTTCGACGAATGGGCGAAGCCCACTGGTCAAAAGGTCCAGGCCCTTGCCAATTCGTTCTCGGTTTGTCATTGCCATACATTCGTCCCCGGGGTTGTAAATTCAGCCACTGCCCTTATCACTGCCCTTAATTAAGGGTATAATTACCCTTATTAGCTAACCCCATCATCAAAACATTTCCTTCTGGCTTTGTTGGGGCGCTGGCGCACTGTGCGCCAGTTTGCTGATCTCCGGCCAGGCGATGACCAAGCTGTTGTACGCGAGGGCCTCCTGGGCCCACTTCTTGCGATCACACATATTATACAGGCGATAGGCCAGATCGCGCGCGGGTTCGCCGGCGTTGCCAAGTTGCCGCAGCAATCCGGCTGCGGCTAGTTCGCCGCCCGTTTCCAGCTCCTGGATCAACCGCTGGACGATTTGCCATTGGGGTGCAGGCATCGTGCCTGCGGGCTTAGAAAGCAGGCTGGAAGCCTGCAGCACAATTTCCTCGCGCTTTAGCAGACGCACCTTGCCGCTGCGAGCAGAGATAATGCCCGCTTCAACCAGGCCGTTAATGGCGGTGTTTTTGGCCTTACTGAGGGTTTCGGCCAGACCAAACGGTCCTTCTTCCATGCCAAATTGTTCAAACCAGGCCAGCGTCCAACGGGTTTCAGCATCGAATTCCCCTTCCTGTTCAGCCAGTGTTTCATCAAGCGTCTGATTAATAAGTGCCAATGCCTGCCGGACACGCATGGACGAGCCATCGGCTTCGATAACTTTTGCGTATCGCGTGAAGATGGCCATGCCGGGCCCGATGGCCGCTTGGGCCAAATCCACCGGGGCGATGTTGCCTGCCTGCAGATGGCGAAGTGCTTCGGGGAGTTCCTTCTTGAGCTCGCCAAGAAAATCTCGGCGGGTAGAAAGCCGCGCATCCACCGGCCGGCTGCGGCAGGAGAGTACAATCGAGGAGGCGAGGGCATTGGTACCCTTGGCAACTATGCGGCCTGCTCCCTCCGTGCGCATGGGCCAAGTTCCGGTGATTTCAAAGCCGGCACGGATCAAGCCTTCCAACATGGTTTCCCACCCGGTGGAAACCTGCGCGGCAGCTTGTGATGCCGATTGTAGTGCAGCTTGTGGTACTGCCACTCCGCCTGCCGCAATTTCCTCATCCCCCCCATCCTGCCCACTGCCCGCCTCTTCTTCACCCGCATCTTCCGATTGCTTAAAAGCATAAAACACCGTCATCGGATATTCCGCCGGCTGAACTTCCCGCATCCGCTGGAATGCCTGACCCAAGCCGGTTTCAAAAAATTCGTGTCCGTCCTACGAACCCCGTCTTCCGCGAAGCGTCGGGAAGTGAATAATGGTTGGACATGAAGTATGCGTGCCTATCAACCTGCGGGCTGAACCT